>JAATGE010000254.1 GCA_015654825.1 Rhodospirillales bacterium | reverse complement strand
GCGAGGCGGGTGTGCATGCTCACGCGGCTGCGGCGCAGACCAGGTCGCCTTCGATGGCGTCGGTTCAGTGCTGTCAGAGCGGCGGGTGGGCGTCGGAGGGGCCCACTTCGGTCAGTACGCGCCAGCAGCTGGCGCATTGCTGGCCCGAGGCCAGGGTGACGGCGACGCTGACCTCCGGCGCCACGGCCAGGCGCAGATCGGAGACGATGGCGATTTCCGCCCACTGTTCGGCGTCGAGCAGGCGGGCATCGAGCAGATCGGGGTCCTCGCGCGGCAGGCCGAGTGAAACGGCGGCTTGCAGCGAGGCGCCGAGCTGGCCGGCGCCGCGCGCCAGTTCGATCGCGGCGGTGACCTCGCGGCGGATATCGCGCACCCGCGACCAGCGCGCGGCCAGTGCCGCATCGTGCCAATCGAGCGGAATTTCCGGGTACAGTTCCAGATGCACGCTGCCTTCATGGCCGAACCGCGCGGTCCAGGCCTCGTCGGCGGTAAAACACAGCGTGGGGGCGAGCCAGGTGCACAGACAGCGATGCAGGATGTCGAGCACGGTACGGCAGGCGCGGCGGCGCAGGCTGTCCGGCCGGTCGCAATACAGCGCGTCCTTGCGGATATCGAAATAGAACGCCGAAAGGTCGCTGGCGCAGAAATTATGCAGGTCCGGCACCACGCCGGTCCAGTCGTAGCTGTCGGTGGCGTCGCGCACGCGGCGGTCGAGCTCGGCGACCCGGTGCAGCATCAGGCGTTCGAGCTCGGGCATGTCGTCGCGCGCGACGCGTTCGGCCTCGGAAAAGCCGGCGAGGCCGCCGAGCAGCCAGCGCAACGTGTTGCGGATGCGGCGAGACAATTCGGCCTGCTGCTTGAGGATTTCGCGGCCGACGCGCTGGTCCTCGGTGACGTCGGTGTTCATCACCCACAGGCGCAGTATGTCGGCGCCGTACTCGTCGATCACTTTTTGCGGTGCGGTGACGTTGCCGAGCGACTTGCTCTGCTTGCGGCCCTGCTCGTCCATCGTGAAGCCGTGGCTCAGGATGGCGCGGAAGGGTGCAGCACCACGGGTGCCGATCGCTTCCAGCAACGAGGACTGGAACCAGCCGCGATGCTGGTCGGAGCCTTCCAAATAGAGATCAGCGGGCCACGGCAGGCCGCGCGCCTCCAGCGTGAATACGTGGGTGCAACCGCTTTCGAACCAGACATCGACGATATCGCGCACCTGTTCGTAGGCGGCGGGATCGCGTTCGTTGCCGAGGAAGCGCGACGGCGGCGAGGTGAACCAGGCGTCGGCGCCCTCCTCGGCGAACAAAGCGGTGACGCGCGCAATGACCTCCGGGTCGCGCAGCATTTCGCCGGTGGCTTTTTCGACGAAGACCGGGATCGGCACGCCCCAGGCGCGCTGGCGGCTGATGCACCAGTCCGGCCTGCCCGCCACCATGCTGCCGATGCGGCGCCGCGCCTGGTCCGGCACGAAATTCGTTTCCGCCAGGGCCCGCAGCGCGTGGTCGCGGATCTGCCCGGCCCCGTCCATGCGGATGAACCATTGCGGCGTCGCGCGGTAAATCAGCGGCGCCTTGCTGCGCCAGGAATGCGGATAGGCGTGTACCAGCTTGCCGCGCGCCATGAGGCGACCGCCGTCGGCCAATGCGTTGCAGACCGGATCGGCGGCCTTGAACACGTGCAGGCCGGCGAACAAAGGCACGTGCGGGTAGTAGGTGCCGTCATCGGCGACGGTTTCCGGCACCGCGATGCCGTGCTCGCGGCATAATGCAAAATCGTCCTCGCCGTGGCCGGGCGCCATGTGGACAAAACCGGTGCCCTGCTCGGTGGTAACGAAATCGCCGGCCAGCAATGGCACGTCGAAATCGTAACCCCGGCCGCGCAACGGATGCGCGCAGGTGAGGCCCGCGAGTTGGGTGCCGATATGCACGTGGACCACGTGATGCAGCGTGACGCCGGTATCGCGCAGGAACTCCGGCAGCAATTTGACCGCCACCAGCACGCGCTCGCCGGGGCGCGCCAGCGAGCCTTCCGCGACCGTATCGACATGCACGAGCGCGTATTCGATGTCGGCGCCGTAGGCCAGCGCGCGGTTGCCCGGCATCGTCCACGGCGTCGTGGTCCAGATCACCACGCTGGCAGCTTCGAAGATGCCCGGCGACAGCACAGGGAAACGCACCCAGATCGTCGTCGAGGTGTGGTCGGCGTATTCGACTTCCGCTTCCGCCAGCGCGGTTTTTTCCACCACGCTCCACAGCACCGGGCGCAGGCCGCGATACAGCGCGCCGTTCAGCACGAATTTGCCGATTTCGACGGCGATCGCGGCCTCCGCGGCGAAATCCATCGTCGCATACCGGTTCGCCCAGTCGCCGTAGATGCCGAGGCGGCGGAATTCGCTCGCCTGCACCGCCATGAAATGCGCGGCATGGGCGCGGCATTCGGCGCGGAAATCGATCAGCGGGACGTCGTCCTTGTCGCGCCCGGATTTGCGGTATTGCTCCTCGATCTGCCATTCGATCGGCAGGCCGTGGCAATCCCAGCCGGGGATGTAATGCGCGTCGTAGCCCGCCATCTGGCGGCTTCGGTTGATCACATCCTTGAGGATCTTGTTCAGCGCATGGCCGATATGGATGTTGCCGTTCGCGTACGGCGGGCCGTCATGCAGAATGAATTTTTTCCGCCCCTGCCCTGCTTCGCGCAGCCGGTCCCACAGCCCCATGCGCTCCCAGCGCGCCAGGATAGCGGGTTCCTTGTTCGGCAAATCGCCGCGCATCGGAAAATCCGTGCGCGGCAGGAACACGGTGTCGCGATAGTCGGTCTCGGTCATATTGGGTCTCGGAAAATGCGGCGCGCGGCGAAGGCGCGCGGATGGCAGGCGGCGAAACGCCCTGCGCTAGCGCAGGGGGCAGAACATAATTCGCGCGGGAAAGCGGCCAGCCATAGCCCGATCATGGGCGGCTCGGCGCGCCGACGTCAAGCAGCTTGCGCGCCGCGGCCGCATCGAGCGCGATCTGCGCCCGCAACGCGTCGAGGCCGGAGAATTTCTGCTCGCCGCGCAGGAATACCTGCAACGCCACCGAAATCTCCTGGCCGTACAGATCGCCATGGAAATCGAACAGATGCGCTTCCAGCCGCACGTCGGCGCCCGCATTGACCGTCGGGCGGCGGCCGACATTGGCCACGCCGGCGCGCACCTGGCCGTCCGCCAGGCGCACCGTGACGGCGTAGACGCCGCGCGCCGGCTCCAGATGCCGCCCCAGGGAGACGTTGGCGGTGGGGAAACCGATGGTGCGGCCGCGATGGTCGCCGTGCGCCACCACGCCGCGAATGGCCCAGGCGCGGCCGAGCTCGGCCGTGGCCCGCTCCGGGTAGCCGTCCTGCAGCAGCCGGCGGATGCGGCTGGAGGAAAGCGGCCCGCGCGCGTCGGCGAACGGCGGCACCACGGTCAGGCCCATGTCGAGCGCCTCCACCCGCTGCGCCAGGAAATCCACGTCGCCGCCGCGGCGATGGCCGAACGCGAAATCCGGGCCGGAGGCCAGGTGCTGCGCGCCGACGCCCGCGTGCAGCACCTGCTCCACGAAGGCGGAAGCCGGCATGGCGCTGAACGCGGCGTCGAACGGCAACTGGTAGATCAGCGTAACGCCGAGCTCGGCCAGCGCCGCGGCACGCTCGTCGGCGAGCGTCAGGCGGAACGGCGGATCGTCGGGGCGGAAGAACTCGCGCGGGTGCGGCTCGAACGTCAGCACGGCGAGCGCCGCGCCCGGGCGGGCGACGTGCGCCGAACGCAGCAGATGCGCATGGCCGCGATGCACGCCGTCGAAATTGCCCAGCGCCACGGTGGCACCGCGCGCATCCGGCGGCAGGTTGCGCCAATCGGTAAAAATCCGCATGGGGCGGCGTTGTCCGGCAGAAGCACGGCAAACGCAATGGCCGGTGGGACACCCACAACGAAGGCCAAATGAACAAAAGTTTTTTGGTTCTTTTTTCACAAAAGAACTTCTTTTTGAAAAAAGAAGCAAAAACTTTTGTTAATTGTTTCCGTGTTCGACGACGTTGGCAATTTCCTTGGGGGCGGCATGGATCATCTGGCGGCGGCGTCGTTTCTGCTCGCGGCGCGGGGGGCGGGGGCGGGAGGGCTGCTGCCTGCCGGCTTGCGGCCGGTGACGGCGGCGGATGCCTACGAAATCCAGCGCCTGACGGTGGCGTCGCTGGGGCCGGTCGGGGGCTGGAAGGTGGGCGCCGCGGGGCCGGAGGCGCCGCCCAACTGCGCGCCGATGCCGCAGGCGGGTCTGCACCAGTCGCCGGCCATGCTGCCGGGGGCCGGCTTTACGACGCGCGACATCGAGAGCGAAATCGCCTTCGTGCTCGGGCGCGACCTGAAGCCGCGGGCCGCGCCTTACGCCAGGGCGGAGATCGTCGGCGCCATCGCCTCCTGCCACCCAGGCATCGAGGTGCTGCAAAGCCGCTTTGCCGACGTGGCCGCCGCGGACCCGCTGAGCCTGCTCGCCGACCTGATCCGCCATGGCGCCTACGTGCTCGGGGCGCCGATCACCGATTGGCAGGCGATCGATTTTTCGCAAATGGAGGTGGCGCAGACGATTGACGGCGCCACGCTGCGGCGGCGCGGCAACCCGGCCGGCGACATGATCCGCCTGGTCGCCTGGCTGGCGGATCAGGGCGCCGTGTGGGCGGGCGGCCTGCGGCGGGGGCAGATCGTGACGTGCGGATCGTGGACCGGCGCGACAGCCGCACCCTCGGCATGGGCGGTGCAGGCGGCGTTCGACGGCGCGGAGCCCGTAAAGCTGCGGTTCGGGGCGTAGCCGGCCGCACGAAATCGACCCCGGCGGGGGTGCCACCGGGGTCCTGTTCGATCCTATGCTGCGATATAATGTCTGCGTCGAATGAGGGCTGAAGGGGTGAGCAGCCGCGCTCCGCTCACCCCCTCATTAAGCACGGCACCGGCGTCACCGGGTGTGCAACCGGTGGTTCAAATACCGCCAGGCACCGCGCAGACCGGACATTGCCGCCCCGCGAACGCCGCGTCGTCCCGCTCCGCGCAAAATCCCTCTCACTCAGCGCAAAGCGACGAGTTCTCTCGGCAGCGGCAGGAGGCAGGGAGGAGGTCAGAAAGGCCAGGGCTCTGCCCTGGACCCGCTGGGGCCTGAGGCCCCAGACCCCCGTTAGCGCTGCGCGGCTTTTCATCGTCTCCCCGGCGAAGCCTGTACCAGACCCTGTTTTTCTGGCTTCGCCGTCTCCCCCCAATAACGGG
>JAATGE010000219.1 GCA_015654825.1 Rhodospirillales bacterium | reverse complement strand
CAATAAAATTGGGGTCTGGGGCCTAAGGCCCCAGCGGGTCCAGGGCAGAGCCCTGGCCTTCCTGAACCTGGAGCCTTCCCATGTACGTAAACGTCGCTGTCCTGAAGGAAACGCAACCGAACGAGCGGCGCGTCGCGTTGGTGCCCTCCGCCACGTCCAAACTGATCAAGCTCGGCGCCAAGCTGCACATGCAGTGCGGGGCCGGTGATGCCAGCAACTTGCCCGACGCTGCCTTCAACGATGTCGCATTCATGGAAGACCGCCTAGCCCTAGTGCGCGACGCCGACGTCGTTCTCGCCGTTCAGCCACCGCCCCTGGAGATCATCGACGCGATGAAGGAGGGCGCCATCGTGATTTCGTTCATCTACGCGCACAACGAGCCGGCATTGGTGAAGCACCTGCTGGACCGCAAAATAACCTGCTTCGCCATGGATCGCATTCCGCGCATTACCCGCGCCCAGGCAATGGACGCTCTCTCCAGTCAATCCGCCCTCGCCGGCTATTACGCCGTGCAGCTCGGCGCGACGCACCTGGCACGCGTGTTGCCGAAAATCACCTCGGCCGCGGGCGCCATCGGCCCGGCCCATGTTCTGGTCATGGGGCTTGGCGTCGCAGGCCTGGAAGCCGTTGCAACCGCACATCGTCTCGGTGCTGTTGTCGAAGGCTATGACGTGCGCCCGGAGACCGCGGAACAGGTCGCCTCGCTCGGTGCCACTTTCGTCGACACCGGCGTCGACGCACGCGGCAAGGGCGGCTATGCCCGCGAGCTCAGCGCGGCCGAAAAAACTAAAATCGACGGGATCGTTACAAAACACATCCAGCAGGCGGACCTGATCATCACCACGGCCGCCATTCCCGGACGGCCATCGCCGAAGCTGATCAGCAAGTCGCAGGTCGCCGGCATGAAAGTCGGAGCCGTGATTGTCGATCTTTCCGCCGAGGGCGGCGGCAACTGCGAGGACACGGAGCCCGGCAAAACCACCAGGGTTGGTGCCGTGTCGATCGTGGCGCCGCTCAACGTGCCTTCGCTGCTCGCCCAGGATGCAAGCGAGCTGTACGCCAAGAACGTCGCGGCACTGCTAGGCCTGATGATGAAGGACAATATCGTGACGCTCGACTGGGACGACGAAGTACTTGCGCAAACGGTGCTGACCCATGAGGGCAAACCTCGCAGCGACAAGAGCGAGCACGACGCCTACCCCAGCAATGAAATCGGAAATAAAACGGCCAAGCCATCCGCGAAAGCGGCCTGAGGCCGGGGAGCACAGCACGATGGACTTCGCAATCCACATCACAGGCTTTGTTGCCATCTACATCTTCATGCTGGCGGCCTTCGCGGGGTGGGTGATCATCGGCGGCGTGCCGGCTATCCTGCACACACCGCTGATGTCCGGCTCCAATTTCGTGCACGGCATCGTCGTGGTGGGCGGCATGTTCGCGCTGCTCAACGCAAGCACGGTGCAGGAGCAGGTGATCGGATTTTTCGCCGTGCTGCTGGGAGCCGGCAATGCCGCCGGCGGTTACGCCGTTACCACGCGCATGCTGGCAATGTTCCAAATCAGCGGGCACGCGAAAAAACCAGCGAAATCCGGCCGCGCCAAGGCCAGCCGCCCCAAAGCGGTTTAAGGAGCCGACATGGTAATCGCGAATATTGCACAACTGATCATTGGTACTGCCGATCTCGCGGCGGCATTTCTGTTCATGTATGGCCTGAAACGGATGTCGTCGCCGGTGACGGCGCCGTCAGGGATCTTTACGGCGGGAATTGGCATGCTGGTCGCCATTCTCGCCAGCTTCCTCTATGTGTTCGATGTCGGCACGAGTGCGAAGCCGTTCCTGATGGTTAATGTCGGCCTGGGCGTGGCAGCGCTGATCCTGGGCGGCGGGGTCGCCTGGTGGGGCGGCAAGAAAGTTGCCATGACGCAAATGCCGCAGATGGTGGCATTGTACAACGGCATGGGCGGCGGTGCCGCTGGCGCAATCGCCGCGGTAGAATTGTTCGGCGCGAAATCGCAAGGCACCACACAACTTGTCGTAACGTTGTTGGGCGCCCTGATCGGCGCAATTTCACTGTCCGGATCGCTGATCGCCTGGGCCAAGCTGGAAGGCGTCATCAATAAGCCGCTCCGCGTCAAAGGTCAGCAGATCGTCAACCTGCTGGTCTTGGCCGGTACCGTCGCCATAGGCGGCTACCTCGTCTATGTCGCACAGGGTGGCGCGCCACCAATCCTGCCGACGCCCCAATTGATCTACCTGTTCTTCGCCTGCGCACTGATCTACGGTATTTTGATGACGCTACCGATCGGCGGCGCGGATATGCCGGTGGTCATTTCGATCTACAACGCCGCGACCGGGCTCGCGGTCGGCCTCGAAGGGTTCGTGCTGGGCAACCCCGCCTTGATGATCGCCGGCATGGTCGTCGGCGCCGCCGGCACGCTGCTGACCTTGCTAATGGCGCAAGCCATGAACCGCTCGGTCGAAAACGTGCTGTTCACGAATTTCGGTGGCCCATCCAAGCACAAACAGGGCCGTATCAAAGGCAGCTTGAAACCGACCGGCGCGGAGGATGCCGGCATCTTCATGCGCTACGCAAAAAGCGTGATTATTGTCCCGGGCTATGGGCTGGCCGCGGCGCAGGCACAGCAGAAACTTTATGAGTTTGTCAAGCTGATCCAGGCGGCAGGCGTTTCGGTCAAGTTCGCGATCCATCCCGTCGCCGGCCGCATGCCAGGTCAGATGGACGTTCTGCTCGCCGAGGCCGGTGTACCATACGACCTCATTTTCCAACTCGACGGCATCAACGAGGAATTCAAGACTACCAATGTATCGATGGGAATCGGCGCCAACGACGTGGTCAATCCGGCAGCCCGCACCGACAAATCCTCGCCGATTTTCGGCATGCCGATCCTGAATGCCGACCAGGCCAAACAGGTTTACGTCATCAAGCGCGGCGAGGGTAAAGGTTACGCGGGCATCGTCAACGCGCTGTTCTACGCCGACAACTGCAACATGGTGTACGGCGACGCCGCCGCCGTGCTGGCGAAAATGATCGAGGCCGTTCGCGGATTGGGTGCCAAGGAAGCCGCCTGATCACCGCGACGTAAAATTGCGCCGCACTTGCGAAAATCACAGGAGTTAGTAATGGCGAACAAAATGCAAGCCGCCGTCGT
>JAATGE010000048.1 GCA_015654825.1 Rhodospirillales bacterium | reverse complement strand
GTGATCTGCGCCTTCAGCCGCGCTAGCAGCTCCGCAGTCAGCGTCAGGCCGGTGGAAAGCGCGAACATGCGCGCGCGGTTCGAGACATCGGCGCGGGTGATCACGTCGCCGTTGACCACGGTCGCGATGGCATCCGCGTCCGCCGGCGGCGCGGTGAGCTTGGGGGGCGGGATCGCGATCGCCGGCTCCTCACCGGGCGGCGGTGCCTCGTGCTTCGGCTTGTCGTCCGACGAGCTGCTGGTCGAGCCGCCGGTCGGAATACCGCTGGAGCCCGGCATGCCGCCGCCCAATCCCCCGCTGCCGAGTCCGCCCGAACCGAGGCCACCGGCGCCCAGCCCGCCGGGGCCGCCGCCGTAGCCGCCCGGGTACTGCGCCATCGCGCCCGTTGCCGCCAACAGCACGGTGGCCAGCGTCAAGCCGGCCAGGCGCCCCGTCCGAACCGGAAAAACTGCGGTCAAGCCTTTGGTCTGCATATAGAATTTCTCTCGGGCTATCACTTGAAGCCAACCTGGCCCACGGTTTTCAGGGTTAGGGTGAACAGCACGGTGGTGTCGCCGTGGTCGCCGAAGATCGATGTATAGCGCCGTCCGACGAGAATGTCGAAGATTGTGCACTCATCCTCGTATTTGGCATGGGTGTCGAAGCTGTCCATCTTTCCGGTCTCCAGGTTGCGCCGCGCGGTGCCGGAAAAGCTGTAATGGCCGAATTTGGTGCTGAGCCCGGCGCTGACTTCGTTGCGCGGGGTAAAGAAGCTCTTCACCACCGGCGTCTGGTTCTGCGGCACCAGGAACCCCGGCACGTTGAAGTCGCTCAAATACAGCGTGTAGGGGTTGGTGCTGCCGTAGAAATAGCCGAAATGCATTTTCAGCCGCGTATCGCCGACCCCCGTCACGGCGTCGGCGAAACGCAGGTCGCCGTTGGAGTGGTCGAACCGCGCGCGGGTGGTGAAATCCACCCATTTGGACGGCGCCATGCTGATCCGCCCGACGATGTCGGACAGATGGCTGCCAACATCGAAGCCGTTCCACGGCTGGAACTGCGGAAACAGGTTATGGTCCACGTGCTCGATGGCGGAAGCCCCGACCAGGCCGTCCAGCACCTGGCCGCCGGCAAACGTCCAGTTGCCATGGAGCGCGAAATTGGCGCGCTCGCCGCCGTCGCTGCGATCGTAGCCGCCGAACCGGTTCAGGCTGAACAGCGTCGCGTCGGTGAACTCGTAATCCAGGCTGTCTTCGTTGGGCAGCCGGTCATGCAATGAATTGCCCGATTGCGGGGCCGCGATCAGTTGCACGATCGGCTCCAGCAGCTGCGTCCCGAGGCTGCCGGCGTCGCGCACGAACGGCCACCGCATCAGCAGCGAAACCTGCGGCTGCGCGTGCACGGTGTTGGAATTCGCCTGCAAGCCGAAATTCGGCTGCCCGTTCAGCACCGTCGCGTTATAGGCGGTGCCGGCCGCCTGCACCGAAAACAGATACTGCTCGCCCAAGCGCCCGCTGAACGGCCGCTCCCAGCCCAGCCGCATCGCCACCCGCTGATCGCTGGTGCCGATCGAGCGCAGCACATCGAACGCCTGCGTATCGAAGCTGAGCCGGCCGCCCAGCGCATCGGGCTCCCCGAAGTAACTGTAGGTGTAGCGCGGCAGCACGTAGGGCAGCGTGCTTTGCGGCGTGCTGGAGTTCAGTCCCTGCCAGACCAGCCCGTCGAGCTTGGTGTAGGATCCGACGCCGAAGCCTTCGATATTGACGCTGGACGCAAGGAAGTTCGCGAGGTAGCCCTCGATCTGGTAATCGCGCAGGTAATTGACCGAGGTTCCGAGATTGACGTTGGCGCCGTAGCGCCAGGTGTCGTCCCAGTTGAACGACGCGCTGGAAAAAACATAGGCCTGGATGTGATCCTCGTCGGTGCCCACGCCGCCGGTCAGGTGCACGACGCCGCTGTTGAAGTCGCGCCGGTAATCCGCGGTCAATTGCCCGCCCTGCTGTGCCGCCAGCTCCGGCGTCAGCGTCACGTCGGACTGGTCGTCCAGCACGATGTAGTAGGGCACCGCGATGAACGCCCCGAGATGATCGCTGCTGACGCCGAAGCTGGGCGGCAGCAGGCCGGTCTGGCGCCGCACCGAGGGATCGGTGTTCGACATATACGGCATCCACAGCACCGGCACGCCGAACACGTCGACCCACGCATCGGTATATTCGATGCGCTTGTGTTCGAGATCCTGCGTGATGTGATCGGCGCGGATCTGCCACTCCGGCGCGCGCTGCGGCTCCAGCGCGCAGACGTTGCAGCTCGAATAGACCGCGCGGGAAAGCTCGTTCAGCTTGCCCTCGGTGCGCCGGGCACCGTTCGCCGCCAGCTTGCCGCCGTCGGCCAGCAACGCGCGCATGCCGCTGATAATGCCGTTGCGCATGCCCTGCGCCACTTCGGCATAGTCGCCGAACACGATCTGCCCGTCCGGCTCCACCATGACCACGTGCCCGTAGGCGGCAGCGACCCCGGTATTGCGGTCGAACGTCACCCGGTCCGCCGCCAGGTAGTGGTCGCCCTGCCAGGCCTGCACACGCCCGGTCGCGGAGACAATGCCATTAACGCGGTCGTAACTGACGTTATCCGCCAGAAACGTCACCGGCTGGTTGCCGCTGACCGGTGTGACCCCGTGCCCCGTGTCCCCCAGCGCCCCCAGCTGCGCCTGCGCAGAAGACCCCGCCAGCCAGCACAAACCCAGCATCAAACCAACAAAAGTTTTTTGGTTCTTTTTTTCAAAAAAGAACGCCTTCCTACCTTTCTCAGTCCCTGTAGAAGCCGCCCGGAACCCCAAACCCAAGTTCATCCTCACCCGTCCTCCAGGTGCAGCAGCAGCGACACGGCGAGCATAAGGCCGGCGCCCGCCGGTGCCCAGGCAGCCAACACCGTGGGCAGCGCCCCGCTCTGGCCGAATTCCTCCGCCACCTTGCTGACCATGAACAGGAAAAAGCCGCTGGCGACGCCGTAGCCAATCATTTTGGCCACACCGCCGCGCCGCACCGGCCGCATCGAAAATCCGGCCGCCACCAGCGCCATCGTGCCGCACAGCAGCGGCAGCGCCAGCAGCGCCTGGAAATGCAGCCGGTGCCGCACGGCGGAAAATCCGGCGCTGTCCAGCAGCCCGATAAAGCCAGGCAGCGCCCACACCGACAGAGTGTCCGGGCTTTGAAAGCTTTCCTGCATGCGCCGCACCGTCAGGTCGGTCGGCAGCACCATTTCGCCGACATCCTGCGGCAGCTGGTCGGGCCGGATGGTGCGCGCCCCGGTCAGGTGCCAGGCGCCATGCTCAAGCTTGGCATGCGCCGCCTCGACGCGGCTCAGCAGCCGGTCCCGGCCATCGAGCCGGAACACGCTGACCTCGTCGGTGGTCACCTTCTTGGCTTCCATCGACACGTGGCGCGCGTGCAGCACCGCGACCCCCTGCGGGTCCAGCGCCCGATCCGCCTGGCGCAACCAGAGCTGCCCCCCCGCCAGCGCCAGCGGCCCGCCGCTCTGGCGGATGTGGATGTTGTCGAGTGTCTCCGCCTGGCGGAACAGCATCGAGGAGAGCGGCGAAAGCCCCGCGGTCGCCAGCACGCCGAACAGCACGGCGCAGGCCAGCGGCGCCGCCAGGAACTGCCAGGCCGAGAGCCCCGCCGCGCGCGCCACGATCAGCTCGGAACTGCGGGTCAGCCGCCAGAACGCCGCGATCCCGCCGAGCAGCACCGCGAACGGCAGCACCTGCAGCACCCAGTAAGGCAGCTTCATCAGCGCGATGGTGGTGACCAGGCCGAACGCCACCTCCGGCCGGGTCGCCGCGCGGCGCAGCAGCTCGATGAAATCGAACAGCATGACCAGCAGCGCGAGCCCGGTCAGCACCACGCACACCGCGGCGGTGAATTGCCGCGCGATATACACCGACAGCGTCATGGCGAGCCCCATGCGGTCAGGCTCCCTTTGCCGCGGGGCGCGGCATCTGCCGGCGCAGGCCGCGCTCGGCCGCGGCGGGCACGAACAGCATCCACGCGGCGGCCAGCCCAGGCAGCAGCGCCTGCGCCCAGATCAGCGGTATCAACTCGATATGCCGCGTCGCGACGCTGCTGGCAGCGAGGCCCGCCGCCAGCAGCGCCACCATGACAACGATCGCCGCTGCCGGCCGCAGCAGATGGCCGTGCCGCCGGAACGCGCCGGTCAGCACGCTCGCCACGGCGACCAGCGAGAAGCCCATGGCGGTCAACGGCTGGGTCAGGCGGTGATGCGCCTCCACCAGCAGCTTGCCGACATCCTGCGGCCGCACGCCGGCGGGATCCGGGTGCAGCAATTCCTGCATCGACATCTCGTTCACGTCGCGCAGCCGCCGCTCCGCGTCGTGGCTGCTGCTGGCAAGGTCGATCGTGTATTCGGAAAAAGTCAGCACATCGAGGCGGCCGGTCTTGCCGTCGATTTCCTCGCGCGAGCCGTTTTCCAGCAACACCCGCGGCACGTCGCTGGCGGCCACCAGCCGGCCGCTTTCCGCCAGGATCGTCGCCCGGCTGTTCGGCTGGCGCTCATCCTCGACCAGGATGCCGCGCAGCGTGCCGTCGGTTTCGCGCGACCGGATATACACCGTCAGCTGGTCCGAAATGGCCGTGAACACGCCCTCCTGCAGCAGGAACGCGGCGACCTTGTTGCGGATCTCGAACTGGTAGCGCCGGAACGCGGCGGAGGTCTCGGGCAGCACGAACAGGTTCAGCACCAGGCACAGCACCATGCTGATGGTGCCGAGCAGCAGCGCCGGCCGCGCCAGCGCCCAGGGCGAAAGCCCGGCCGAGCGCATCACCGTCAGCTCGCGGTCGCCGGAGAGCCGCTGATAGATGAACTGCACCACGACGAACGTCGTGATCGGCAGGATCACGGCGACGAAACCCGGCACCAGCAGGCTGGTCAGCTCCAGGAACACCCGCAGGCTGAGGCCGCGATTGACCACGAGCTCGACGAAACGCAGCGACTGGGTGAGCCAGATCAGCGCCACCAGCGCCGCGGTCACGGACAGCAGCGCCGCCAGCAGTTGGCGCAGTATGTAGCGGTCGAGCTGGGTGAGCATGCCGCGTGCTTGGTATCAGGCGCGGCCGGGATCGACCAGCAGGTGGGGAGTCCAAGTCCTTGAGGATAGCGGGCTTGCGAGCGGCAGCAAGGCCGCCCCGCGCGAGTATTGTTGCAAATTTACGTTGAACGGACTGTGAAATCTGTTTTTTGCGATGACAGAAGGAATGTGGGTGTGTGTAACGAACCACACGTCAGGCCGATCCAGGGGAGTTAGAACCTTGTAATTCAACCTGCTTGGGGGATCGGCTGTGGGCGCGTCACAACTAGGGGTTGCAAGCCTCGGCGAAGGCACGAATATCATTTCGTTCGCGCCGCGCGCCGGTGGCAGCGCCCGCCTCACGCTGAGCGACCGCATGGAGGCCATGATGTGGCTGGAGCAGGCCCGCGGCTACGGTTACGACCGCCTGGTGGTGCATGAACGCTCGCCGGACGATCCGCCGGAGGTGGAGAGTTTCCTGAGCATCTACCGCCGCGGCGAGGCATGGGCGAGCTGGGGCGTCGCGCGCAGCGGTGGCAGCATCCTGGCCTGGTCCAGCGTCAGCGGCGCCGACGTGGGGCGGTTCGCCTCCGTCGCCGACGCGCTGGCGGCGCTGCTATCGTGCGGCGGCCCCCGTGCACCGGGCCGCCCGGGTGCGCAGGTGATCCACGCTTTCGGGTAGGGGGTGGTTGAAAGAAAAGGCCAGGGGCGCTGCCCCTGGACCCCGTTGGGGCCGTAGGCCCCAAACCCCAATTTTGTTCGTTCCGAGCAACAGTAGGGCGTGCTCCAGCACGCCAACGCAAGCAGCCCACACTCCCGCCCCCGCTTAAGCGGCCCGCGTCGATGGGCCAACGCCCGTGCTACAACAATGCAACGGTACGCACCCTCAACGCACCGTAAATGGGCAGCACGCCGCGATACCGGATTATCGCCGCAATCGCGTCCCTGGTGACGCCTAATTTCGTCACGATAAATCGCCAGGACCGGCGCTCGAACTTGTTGTCCACCGAAATTGCCCCATTGCGCGACGCGGTGCGCGCGGAACTGCCGCGCCTTCCGTTTCACATCGATGCCCAGGTCGTATTGCCAGACCATAGGCATTGCCAATGGACGTCGCGTTGGCGTGCTGGAGCACGCCCTACGATTACTGACGCTTACGGATAGGCGTACGGGGGCGGATAAACCGGCGGCGGATAAGGCGGCGGGTACCCCATCGGATAGGCCTGGCCGGGTCCCAGATAGGTTGCATAGGCAACCACCCACGGCACCGGCTGCACGTAATTGCCGTGCGCGGCCTGGCATTGCGCGTAGCCTGTAAAGAATTGTTGCCAGCCGACTTTCTGGGTGCCGGAAGCCGGCGCGGCCGGGCCCCCCTGCGCGCCGTTCGACGGCTGAGCGACCTGCACCGCCGCCGCGCGACACGCCTGCTCATCCTTCTGGAATGTGGCAAAATCCTTGTTGGGACCTGGGATTCCCACGACCGGCACCGGGTTCGCGGCGCAGGCGCCCAGCAGCGCCGTAACGGTGAGACAAAGCAGAGTCCGGGGAGACATCGTGCATTTTTCCAGTGTGATTAACCGGGTCCACGTTCCGAACGGCAGGCGGCGCTGTCAAGCGCGGCGGCCATTTGGCCGAACGACGCGGCCACGCTTTCCACGGCGCCTAGCCGGCGTCAGCCCTGACGATCGCGCCGTGTCTCGTTTCGCTCGGCAGGCAAAGCAGCGCCAGTTCGGCCGCCCGCGCGCCGGGCGCCGGCAGCGTACGCGGATCCTCGCCCGGAAACGCCGTCGCCCGCATGCGCGTCGCGGTGCGGCCGGGATCGAAAATGTTAACCCGCAGCGACGTGCCCTCGGTTTCGTCCGCCCAGGTGCGCACCAGCGTCTCCATCGCCGCCTTGGTCGCCGCATAGGCGCCCCAATAAGCCCGCGGCTCCCGCGCCACCCGGCTGGTCACAAATACCGCGCGACCACCATCGCTGGCGGCAAGCAGCGGCCCGCAAGTACGGATCAGCCGATAAGCGGCGGAAAAATTCACCGCCACGCACTCATCCAGGTCCTTCGGCAGGATATGGCCCACCGGCGTCAGTTTGCCGAGCGCGCCGGCGTTGTGCACCAGGATGTCGAGGCGGCCGAAACGCTGCAGCAGGCTGGGACCGACCGGATCGAGCGATTCCGGCTTGCGCAAATCCATCGGCAGCAGCGTGGCCTGGCCGCCCGCGGCGCGCACCGTGTCGTCGGTTTCCTCGAGGCCGCCCTGCGTGCGGGCGATCAGCACTACATGCGCACCCAGCCGCGCCAGCTCGACGGCCGTGGCGGCGCCGATGCCGCGACTGGCGCCGGTGATCAGGGCTACGCGGCCAGAGAGAAGGTTAGTCAAGGATAAGGCCAGGGCTCTGCCCTGGACCCGCTGGGGCCTGAGGCCCCAGACCCCCATTCATGGGAGGGAACGGGGAAGCCTGAAAGTCCATGTACTTGGTTCGCCGGGGAAACGATGACGAGCCGCGCAGCGCTCATCGGGGTCTGGGGACTTGTCCCCAGCGGGTCCAGGGCAGAGCCCTGGCCTTGCTTCCCTTCCTCACACCGCACTGATTTCCTCCAGCAGGCTCAACTGCCGGCTACCACCCTTGTCGAAATCGGTCAGCGGCACCGGATAATCACCGGTAAAGCACGCATCGCAATAAGCCGGGCTCGCCGCGTTGCGTGAGCCGCGCCCGAGTGCGCGATACAAGCCGTTGATCGAAATGAACGCCAGGCTGTCGGCACCGATCAGCCGCGCCATTTCCCCGACATCGTGTTGTGCGGCCAGCAATTTCTCCCGTTCCGGCGTGTCGATGCCATAAAAGCACGAATGCGTCGTCGGCGGCGACGAGATGCGCATATGCACTTCGCTGGCGCCGGCGGCGCGCACCATTTCGACGATTTTCCGGCTGGTGGTCCCGCGCACGATCGAATCGTCCACCAGGATCACCCGCCTGCCTTGCAGGATCGCCCGGTTGGCAGAATGTTTCAGCTTAACACCAAGATTGCGGATATGGTCGGTCGGCTCGATGAAGGTGCGCCCGACATAATGGTTGCGAATAATCCCGAGCTCGAATGGAATGCCGCTTTCGGTCGCGTAGCCCATGGCGGCCGGCACGCCGCTATCCGGCACCGGCACGACGATATCCGCCGCGACGTGGCTTTCCCGCGCCAGTTCGGCGCCGATGCTTTTCCGCGCGGCATAAACCGGCGTGCCGTCCATGACGGAATCGGGCCGCGCGAAATAAATGTACTCGAACACGCAAAACCGCGGCTTGGCCGCGCCGAACGGCTTGATGCTGTGCACGCCGCGATCGTCGATCACCACGATCTCGCCGGGCTCCACGTCGCGCACGAATTCCGCGCCGATGATTTCCAGCGCGCAGGTCTCGCTCACCAGCACCCACGCCGGCTCCTCGTGCGGCAGCCCGATGCGCCCCAGGATCAGCGGCCGCACCCCGAGCGGATCGCGCACGCCGATCAGCGCCTCGTTCGACAGCGCCACCAGCGAGTAGGCACCGACCACCTGGCGCAGCGCATCGATCAGCCGGTCCACGACGGTGGAATACTCGCTCATGGCAATCAGGTGGATGAACACCTCGCTGTCCATGGTGGACTGAAAGATGCAGCCCCGCCGCACCAGCTCGCGCCGCAACCCGGCCGCGTTGGTGAGGTTGCCGTTATGCGCGACGGCAAAGCCGCCGAACTCGAATTCCGCGAACAGCGGCTGCACATTGCGCAGGATCGTCTCGCCGGTCGTGGCGTAGCGATTATGCCCGATGGCGCTGCGCCCCTTGAGCCCCGCCATCACCCGCGGGTCGTGGTACACGTCGCCGACCAGCCCCAGACCCTTTTCGGAGTGGAAGCGCTGCCCGTCATAGGTGACGATGCCGGTGGCTTCCTGGCCGCGGTGCTGCAGCGCGTGCAGCCCCAGCGCCGTCAGCGCCGCCGCATCGGGTGCATTCCACACGCCAAATACACCGCACTCCTCGTGCGGCTTGTCGTCGTCCCATGGCCGCGAGGTGATCATGGCGGAACTCCGGAGGGGTCGGGTACGGCGCTCAACTGGGGATGCGGTGGCCGCGGGTCACGCGCGCCGCCCGCAGGGGTGAGCTGCATCAGGTCGGCGGCGGTCGTCGGCGCGGCGCCCGGCGGCGGCGCCACGGCGGGGCGCACACGGTCCGGTAGCCGCGCCGCCAGCCAGGTGGCGCCCTCGAACAGCAGCGGCATGGTGCGCGCCTGCTTGATTTGCGGCGGCCAGGCGTCCGGGTGCGGCAACAGCGCGCCGAGCAGGATGTAGCCCGCCACCACCACCAGCCCGCCGCGCAACACGCCGAACGCCAAACCCAGCGTGCGGTCCAGCCCGCCAAGCGCCGAGACCCGCACCATGCGCCCAACCAGGTTGGCGAGCAGCGACAGCACGATCACCAGCACGACAAACGTGCCGGCGTAGGCCGCGACGCTGGCCAGGTCCGGATTGCCGAACGCGCTGTTGGCCGCCGGCAGCAGCGCCGGCCCGAAGCGCCACGCGCCGTAGAGCGCCAGCAGCCAGGCCCCGAGGCCGAGCATTTCCCGCACGAACCCGCGCGACAAGCCGAGCAGTGCGGAAATGCCGACGATGCCGAGAACGCCGAGATCGACCAGATTCATGCGGCCCGTCTTGCGCCTGACATGTGTCCTGCATCCGACATGCGTCTTGAATCTGACATGCGGCCTTATGTGGCAGCCGCCGCGCCGCGCCAAGTGGTTGTCGGCGGGTGTGCGTCGCCGGCCGCCCGACCGTGTCGGACTTGGCGCAGGTCGCGGCGTGACCCATGTTTTCGCCTTCCCCTTTGCGAGGCTCGCCATGACGACGACACCGGCTACCATTCTGCTGATCGGCGCCTCGCGCGGCCTGGGCCTGGGGCTCGCCGAAGAATACCTGGCGCGTGGCTGGCAGGTGGTGGCCACCGCCCGCGATCCGGTCCGGGCGACGCGGCTCGCCGCGCTGGCCGAGGCGCACCCCGGCCGGCTGCGCATCGAGGCGCTGGACGTCATGGCCCCGGGCGACGCGGCCGCCCTCGCCGAACGCCTCGCCGGTACGCACGCCGACGTGCTGTTCGTGGTCGCCGGCCGGAGCGGTTTTTCCGATGCGCCGATCCACCAGGTCCCGCAGGACGGCGCGGCGCTGGAATTCCTGACCAACAGCTACGCGCCGCCCGTGGTGGCGGAGGCACTGTTGCCGGTGTTGAAGTCGCAGGCGCCGATTGTGCTGATGACCAGCATTCTGGGCTCGATCGCCAACAACGCCGGCGGCATGGAGCTGTACCGCGCCAGCAAGGCTGCGCTGAACATGCTGGGAAGTTCGTTCGCGCTACGCCATCCGGACCGCGCGGTGCTGCTGATGCACCCCGGTTGGGTCCGCACCGAAATGGGCGGCAGTTCGGCCCCGCTCGACATCGCCACCAGCGTACGCGGCATGGCCGACGTCATCGCCGCCCGTGGCGCCGACCGCGGCGTCGCGTATCTGGATTACACGGGGGCGACTATTCCCTGGTAATTTCGATCCGGCGGCTCAGAGATTGAGACGGGCGCGATTCAATATCCTTGCCCGCGTTGACTGCCACTACATCGTAGTGCACTGTACTACGCCACCACGAAGGCGCCTCGCACATGACCAAAACCATGCCAGTGAGCGTGCGCTTGCCGGCGGAACTCAACGACCAAATCGCCTCTATCGCCGCGTCTCTCGATCGGCCGAAATCCTGGGTGATCGAACAGGCAGTGAAGGACTATGTCGCCGTTCAGGCCTGGCATCTCGCCGCCATTGACGAAGGCGTCAAAGCTGCCGACGCCGGCCGCGTCGTGGCGCACGAGCAAGTCGTTGCCTGGGTGCGGTCATGGGACGCGCCGAGCGAGTTGCCCGCCCCTGAATGCAGCTAGTCTGGAGCGAACCGGCACTGCGGGACCTGGCGGCGGCCCGCGCCTACATCACCCTCGACAACCCAGGCGCCGCCGTACGCCAGATAGAGCTGGTCCTGCAAGCCGCAGAAACCCTCGTCCGCTTCCCCAACATCGGCCGCCCCGGCCGCCGCCCTGGCACGCGCGAACTCGTCGTCGGCCGAACCCCCTATCGATTGCCCTATCGCATCACCGCCGAGCGCATAGAAATCCTCCGCGTCCTGCACGGCCGCCAACGCTGGCCAGAACATTTCGATTAGTGATCCCTCCGCAGTTCCGTCATCGCGAGCCGCCCTTGCGGCGTGGCGACCCCCACACCAAGGGTGAGGGGAATCGCATTTGGAATTTTCTTGGCATGACATTCGAGTCGGACGCTTCGACCCGAAACGAAAGCCAAGTTAACAAAAGTTTTTTGGTTCTTTTTTTCAAAAAAGAACAAGAGAAAAGCACTTTTTTTGAAAAGAGAAGCAAAAACTTTTGTTAATTGTTCCTGGCCCGCCGACGTCAGTTGGACGGGCGCTGGCGGTATTTAAATGCGATCGCCCTGGACCAATGGACGTTGCAGCTTGACTCAGGAATTTCCACAGCGCCGCCCGAAGGCCGCCTGTTGGGCTGCGCCTCGCGCACGCTAAGCTTGCTACGCGGTGCGGCAGATGACCTGGTGCTCCGCGCCGATACTTGACTATGTCCACAGATGTGGATACATTGGAATGGAATTCGAGCGGTTCGAGGAGAAGCGGCTGCGAACGCTGCACGACCGAGGGCTGGATTTTCGCGACGCTCGCGACCTGTTCGACGGACGCACGCTCTATACATATTCGTCACCGCGGGGCGATGAGGCGCGCTTCGTCAGCGTTGGGATAATTGGGCAACAATGTTTCGCGGTGGTGTGGATGGATCGGGGCGGCGCGCGGCGCATCATTTCAATGAGGCGGGCAAGACATGGCGAAAAAGCAAACTTTAGTGCGATACTCGGCTGAACAATTGGCGACCATGCCGAGCGAGACGGATTGGGCCAGGGTTGACGCCATGACCCAGGAAGAGGTGGAGCGCATGGCGGACGAAGATGATGGTCCGCTGCCTGAGGGCTGGGAAAAAACAATCGTTCTCGGTGCGCCGGAGCCGAAGCAGGACGTGCATATACGCCTCGATCCCGCGGTGCTGCGCTGGTTCAAGGCGCATGGGCCTGGCTACCAGACCCGCATCAACGAAGTGCTGCGCGCTTTTGTGCAAGCAAAGCTGCAGGGCGGCGGAAACAGTGACGATGTCCGACGCGGGTAGCCGGCTTCTGCGCAGCGCGCGCAACACACGGGCGTTCGCGCGTGGTGAAACGACGGAAGGGTTTGTTGTGCATGTGTCGGCCGCCGTGGATGTGCCGGCTGCCGGACTGAAAGATACGATCGCTGGCCAGCCAATTCGCGGCAAGGTAAATTATATCAATCCGCCTAAGGATTGACTTGCCGCGGATCGGGCTTGCTTGTATCCCGCAAGCAGCTCTTGCGGAATGCGGGATCGAGGCGGTACGGTGATCGGGCGGGAATCCCGCGTTACGCAAGGGCTTCATGCGGGCTAGGGTTTCTTACAAAGTTGCGGCAGATGAGCATGCCGTCAACTACTGATCGCTACCCCCGATTCGGAAACCTGTTAGGCGGTCGGATCAATCTGAAGAGACGGAACATTCAAACTGTCCCATGCTTCCAATCGCTTGTTGCACAAAACGCAGTCCGCATGATCCTGATCGCGCTGAGTTACAGTCCTCACCGTGCGCTCGTAAACAGCGCCACATTTGCAGATCACTTCGCTCATTCCATCATCCTCGCTCGACCAGTCTGCGGGTTGTCTCAACGGTCCATTGTTGGCGCGGCGCCGCAAGAGCCGTTCACAACTGAGAGGACCATGCGCGCGCCACCGATTCCACGCAATTGAGGCGGCTACTGCCTAGATCGCGGCGCGGGTTTTCGCAGGCAAAGATGCCAACGAAACTCGGGGCACTGCACCGACGCTCGCTCCTCTCGTTGACGTCAACCCCCGAACGGAGTGGGCTGGACCGTCCACAGGAGCAACCACACCATGCAGCCGCGCGAGATCATCGTGGGAGCCATTATCATGTTCATCTTGCGGTGGGATGCCGCGAAGAAGCTGCACGCGGCTTTGAGCAAAATCTCAACGGACCGAGAACCGACGACTTTCGAAGCCGTTGGGCTGGCACGATTTGCCGTTAGAACCGAGGTTCTGGACGCCTGCTGTCTGTTGTTGATTGTCGCCGCCTCGGCTAGCGTAAACTGGTAGATTGATAATCCCAGCCACTGCGCTGGTTGCGATCGCACTGCGCCCCAAATATGCCATGCCTGGTCCATCCTACGTGCCCAGCGCCGCCATCATTTCGGTCGATTCGCGTTTGGAGAGGCCGCTTGCCAACTGCTGGACCGTTTCGCCCTGAGCGTGCGTTGCCGCGCTTGCTCAGGACAGGGTGGTCGTTGGCTTTCAGCTCTACCGGGACTGGCGTCCACCTCGTTGGCGCCATGAGCGGCGGGTGGTTGGGTCACGGGCAGCCGGGGCGTGGCTCTTGAAATGGCCGGGTGTTGGCCGTACATAGCTCGCAGGAGAATTCCATGGCGAACGTCGCTCAGAAATCAACCGGCGGCCGCATCAGAGCGCAGCGGCTTGAGGCGCGGGTGACCGCGGAGCAGAAGACGCTGATCGAACATGCCGCTGCGCTGCAAGGGCGCACGGTCACGGATTTCGTGCTGACCAGCGTGCAGGAGGCGGCGCGGCGGGCGATCGAGGAACACCGGCAGCTTGCCCTGTCGGTGCGCGACAGCGAGGCGTTTGTCGATGCGCTGCTGAACCCAAAGCCCGTGAACGAGCGCTTGCGCGACACGGTGCGCCGCTATCGCGAGGCCACCGGCGTATAGAAGGTGGCGGAGCCTTCCCACGGATCGCTTCGCGTCGAGGCGCTCGGGGCGCATCACGATCGCACCTCGTTCGCGAGCGGCGTCGAACCACTCGACCGATATTTTCGTAACCAAGCCGGCCAGGACGCCCGCAAGAATATGGCGGCGCCGTTCGTGCTGGTGCTGGCGGATGGGGCGATCGGTGGCTACTACACGCTTTCGTCGACGGGCGTGACGCTGGCCGAACTTCCTGTCGAAATTACGCGCCGGCTGCCGCGATATCCGATTATTCCGGCGACGTTGCTCGGCCGGCTTGCGGTGGATCAGCGGATGCGAGGGCGCAGCTACGGCCGCTTCTTGCTCGCGGATGCGCTGCACCGCGCTTTGCGTAGCGAAATCGCGTCATTTGCTGTTGTCGTCGACGCAAAGGATGCAGCCGCACTCCGTTTTTACCAGCGCGAGAACTTTTTGCCGTTTCCGGATCAGCCCACAAAATTATTTCGGCCGATGGCCGACATCGCAAGACTGTTCCAATGATATTCAGCGGGGAGGCCCGGAACTGGAGCGCGACGTGCCGCCGCTGGCGTTTGCGCTGCGCTTGTTGACCAGACGAAATATAGATTCACCGCAAACAACACCAAGGACACCAAGGAAGGCACCAAGAAATTTCGGCAATTCTTGTCCTCATTTTTTCTTGATGTTCTTTTTCTTGGTGTTCTTGGTGCGCTTGGTGTTAGACCTTCTTCCTGTTCCCGGCCGCCATCTATCTTCCGAGTGCCGCCATCATTTCGGTCCATTCGTGTTTTGAGAGGCCGCTCGCCGCCTGCGCCGCCACGTCGCGGGCTACGGACTCGAATTATTGAATCCACATCATCAATAAGTTATGTTACGAATTTGAAGAACATACTACATGAGGCTTCTATTGGGACGCTTTGGATCTGCCAACCTAACGCCATCAATAATTGCCGTTATCACAAGACGCGCGCCATTTGGAATTTGTTTCCATCCGCAACGCCCCTTTAACATCAAACCACCAAGTTTCCTACGCGCGAAGATATGGCCACGGGCGCATGCTCTCGTCAGCAGCTCGATCGCTCTTGGATCAAGTCCGTTGTATTGCAAATAAACATTGGCCAGCCAGTACATCGAACTCTGATCGTCAATTACGACGCCGGACCTAAATACCTGCTCAGCTTGCTCAAACTTACCCTGCCTAAATAGAATTCTTCCGTAGTAGGTCAAAGCTGTCAATGAGCCCTTCTTATAGGCAGTGCAGTACCAATACTCCGCCTGCTTCAAGTCCCTCAATTGACCTCTGCCTTTCTGCGCTGCAAAGCCCAGATACAACATGCTCATGACCGACCCGCGCTCCGCGAGCGCGGCCAACTCCACCCTAGCCAAATCCGGGTTTGTGCGGAGCTTCGCATGTGCAGAAGCTAGCTGCGCAAGATCGGGCTCCTCCGAGAACTCGCTTGTTCTATCCATATATATTTCCCGTCCTATGTTGCAGTGAGGCAAAACGAAGATGTGCCACCAAGAACACGAAGAGAAACCTTAAAGGATTTTTAGTAGCTCATATCCAAGCCGCTGTCTTGGTGCCTTTCTTGGCGTTCTTGGTGGTTGATCTTCTTCCTGTTTCCGATCCCTCTGCTACCCGCCGAGCGCCGCGATCAGTTCGGTCCATTCGCGTTTCGATAGGCCGCTTGCAGGCTGCGCCACCGCTTCGCCGGCCAACATGCGCTTCAGCACGGCGACCATCTGCGCGGAGAACGTAGCAGCACCGAGCCGGTAATCCATAAACGCGGCGTGCGCCGCAGGCACCCAATCCTTCACGACATCCAAAATCGCGTCGGCATAAACGCGGATTTCGTACTGCGCGTGTGCGTCAGCACGCAATGAACAAAAATGCAGCAGATTGTGCAGATCCGTCTTCCAATACCACTGCGTATAAGTATTGAGCGTCAAATTCATCCGCGCCAGTTCGCGTGCCAAACCCTGCCGCTCAGGGTCGCGCACCGCGCCACCCTCGTCCTCGTTCAGCATTTCGACGTAATGATCGTAGCAGCGCGTGGCGTCGTCGCGCAGAACGGCGAGCACGTCGGCTGCCTCCTCGCCCTCCAGCACGTCCCCGCGCCCCTGCCGGTTGCTGGAACTTTGCGCGGCGAGCTGTTCCGGCTCAGGGATATAAAACTCCCGGTCGAGCACCGAGTAGCGCGCCGAATATTCGTTCACGTTGGCAGTGCGATGCCGGATCCACTGCCGCGCCACGAAAATCGGCAGTTTCACATGGAACTTTATTTCGCACATTTCGAACGGCGTGGTGTGGCGGTGGCGCATCAGGTAGCGGATCAGGCCCGCATCCTCCGACACGCGGCGCGTGCCGCGCCCGTACGAGACGCGGGCCGCCTGCACGATCGCGGCGTCGTCGCCCATGTAGTCGATGACGCGGACAAAACCGTGGTCGAGCAGTGGAATGGCCTCGAACAGCCGCGCTTCGAGGGCGGGCACGGTGGCGCGGCGCGTCGTGGCTTGCGACGAGCGCTGGGCGGAAATCTCCGCCGCTTGCGAATCGGTCAGGTTCATGGCGCGGCCACCCCTAGCACCCGGCCCCCGATCGGCCTATATCCGGAACGCCAGCTTCGGCTGACTATGGCGATAAACGGCAGTTGGAATAAGCGTTGTGGACCCGGGGGCAGTGCCCGGCGCCTCCACCATCTCCCAAGCCACTGAGTTGCTTGGGTTTATGGGGGCGAAACAGGCTCGACACGCGTGGTAAAGACCTGTCTTTTGCTCGGCATGATACCGCCGTTATCGGGTCAAATCACAAGTGCCAACGATAACTTCGAGGCGCTCGCTATCGCTGCGTAAGCAGTGACAAGCGCGGTTAGGGGGGCCCCGGGCAACAGAATGCCCCCCACTTGGAGACGACCCCCTGAACGCGCCCTGGTGGCCGCCTGACGCGCGTTCCTGCGCTTCCGGTGCTCGCGCACGGAAAGTGCGCTCCGCTCCGGTTCTCGAAACACACGCCAGGCGGCAGACCAGGACACGCTCAGGGGGCCGTCTCGGCCTCGCGGCTCAAAGCACCAGACCCCGCGCGGACGGGGACCTATGACAACTGAAAGCTGACAACTGGCTACTGACCCACTGTTGTCATTGCGGTGGGGCGGGCTAAGGATGCGCGGGTAAGGATATTTGATGGAAGACGACGGCGCCGCACCGGAAAGCCTGCTGCCCTACGACCAGTGGATGGAGGACAGCCTCCGCCATGTCGTGCTGACGGCGCTCGGCTTCGTCGCGGCCAACGGCCTGCCCGGAAAACACCATTTCTACGTGACCTTCGCCACCCGCTACCCGGGCGTCGTCATCCCGCCCCGCCTGCTGGAAAAATACCCGCAGGAAATGACCATCGTACTGCAGCACCAGTTCGAAAACCTGCACGTCGACCGCGCGGCGCGGATCTTTGGCGTCACCCTGTCGTTCGGCGGCATCCCCTCGGCGCTGACGGTGCCGCTCGAGGCGGTCTCCGCCTTCGTCGACCCCTCGATCCAGTACGGCCTGCGCTTCAAGGTGCAGATGCCCGAAGCGCCCGTCGTCGTGGAAACCCCGGTGCCCGCGGCCAGGCGCACCGCGGAACCCGCCGCCGATGGCACCGAGCCCGCGGAGGAAGCGGCGCCGCAGGTGGTCAGCCTGGACGCGTTCCGCAAACGGCGCGAGTAGCCCCGCGTGGCGCGGCTGCTGCTGGTCCCCCTGGCCATTACCGGCGTGCTGGCCGGCTTGGTGCCGCTGGCGACGCTGGCGGTCGCCGGCTGGCACGGCG
>JAATGE010000302.1 GCA_015654825.1 Rhodospirillales bacterium | reverse complement strand
CACCAGGGCAAGGCAGGCGGCGAGCGCCAGGCCCGCGGCAAAGCCCGGCCCCTGGCCGCGCAGCACCTGCCAGGCGCGTGGCCGGGGCGGCACGGCGAGCCGGGCGGCCATGCCTTGCAGCCGCGCCGGTATCCGCACCGGCGGCAGCTCCGTGCGCAACCGGGCCGAGAGGTTGCGCAGCGCTGCTGCCTGTGCCGTACAGGCGGGGCAGGTTCGCAGATGCGCCGCCACGCGCGCGGCATCGGCGGCATCGAGCTCGCCGTCATGGTCGGCCTGAATAAGCAGCTGCATTTCAGAGCAGGTCTTGTCGTCGCGCGGTTCGCCGGTCATGTGCGCAGCGCCTCGGTCCGGGCCATCAGTGCCTGCCTGGCCTTCCACAGCCGCGACATCACGGTCCCCACCGGCACCCCGACGATGTCGGCGATATCGCGATATGAAAACTCCTCGAGTTCCCGCAGTACCAGGCATTCGCGCAATGTCGGCGGCAGTTCCGCGAGGGCCGCGTGCAGCGTGGTTTCGCCTTCGGCCCGTAGCAGGATCGTGTCGGCCAGCGGCGCTGGATCGGCCAGGTCGTCGTCCAGCACTGCCGACGGGCGGCCCTTGGCCAATGTCTCGATGGCCCGGTTACGCACGATGCGGAGCAGCCACGCGCTGGCGTTGTCGCCGCGGAACGTGGCGATGTGGCGGAACGCGCGCTCGGCGGCGTCCTGCACCACGTCCTCCGCGGCGGCGGGGTCGCGCAGCAGCCACAACGCCAGGCGGTAGGCAGCCGGCAGGTGCGGCACCACAACGCGCGCGAAAACCTCCCCTGCCGCCGCCGATTCGCTCATTTGCGCGAAAGAATCCGTCGCTCATCGAACGATTACGGTGCCGCGCATTTTCGGATGAAGCGAGCAGAAATACCGGTAGGTCCCCGGCTTCGCGAACAGCATCGAAAATTGATCGCCGGTATCGAGCGGGTGGGAGCGATAGGTCGGCGGCGGACCGTCGTCGGCCGTGACGGTGTGGGGAATGTCGTCGCGGTTGGTCCAGGTGATGGTGGTGCCGGCGGTAACGATCGTGACCGGGGTCGTGAAGGCGAAATTATCGATCGTGACGACGGCGTCCGACAAAGCGGGCGCCGCCGGCAGGTGGTGCGGCAGCAGACATGCGCCGGCCAGCACCGCGCGCGTCATGCGGCTCATGCCAGCACCTGATCGGCAATGGCCAGCGCATGTTGGCCGCGCACCTCGCGCACCTGCGTGATGCCGAGCAGCGAGCGCAGCTTGCCGGGCGGCAGGTTCTTGACCGGACCGGGGCCGGCCGCGTCGCCGGGCGCCGGCTGCGGAAACGCCGTGGAGCGCGCGGTGTGAAACGCGATCCGACCCTCCACCTTCTGCATCACCTGGTGAATATGGCCGTTCAGCACAGTGACCGACCCAAACCGCTGCAACAGCGTCAGCGCCTGCGCCGCGTCGTCGGTGCCCCAGCCCCAGTCGGCATAAACCGTCCATAGCGGCACATGCGCGAACACCACGATCGGCTGGCTGGCGGCGCGGCCCGCGAGATCGCGGCGCAGCCATTCCAACTGCTCCGAACCGAGGCTGCCCATGCCGCCGGGCTTGAGGTCGCGCACGTTGTTCAACGCGACGAAATGCACCCCCTGCTGGTCGAAGCTGTACCAGCCGTTGGCCGCGCCGGGCGTGAAACGGTCGTAGAACGGACGCCCGCTGTCCTCTAGCAAGTCGTGCTCGCCGGGCACGTAGTGCGTTGTGAGGCCGGCGCCGCGGATGATCTGGTCGGCGGTATCGAACTGATCCGGCCGCGACAGGTGCGTGATGTCGCCGGTATGCAGCAGCAGGGCGGCGCCGGTAGCAGCTTTTGCCGCCTGGATGGCGGCCGCGAGCGTCGCCGGCGTGTCCATGTTGGTTGGCTTTGCAAAGCCGATATGGCTGTCGCTGATTTGCACGAAGCGCAGCGCGTGGCCCGGCTCGGCGGCCTCGGCGCTGCACAGCAGGGCACCGCGCGGCACGCCGCCTGCGACCGTCCAGAGCACGCCGCTGCCGGCCCAAAGCATGCACTTTAGGGCATCCCGGCGGCCACCCGCGATGGGGCCGTCCGCGTTTTCGTCGCTTTTGTTCATGAGATCGCTCCGTCTTGGATGGTGACGGCGCGCTAGACTCGGCCCGGTGCGGATTTATTCGCGGTTCAGGCGCAGATTGCCGCGCTTTCATGGCGGGCGAATTGAGCGGCGCGCCGCCAGGCCCTAGGGTCGCCTCCGATGCGAATCGCCGCCCTGCTCTGTCTGCTGCCGTTCTTCGCCGTGCTGCGCCCCGGCACGGTGCTGGCCCAGGTGACTACCAACGACAAGGCGCTGGAGGCGCTGACGCCGCCCGCCGCGAAGTCCGACACTACGCCGGCGGCTACCGCCGAGACCGCGACGTCCAAGCCGGCCGCGCAGAAACCGGCCGCACCGCATCGCGCAGCGCGCAAGCCCGCGGCTCACCCGGCCACTCGTTCAACCGCTCACGCCGGCACAAGGACCGCATTGCCCGCGGTGCCGACCACGCCACCGCCCAATCCGGTAATTGCGCCGCCCCCGCCCGTGCTGCCGCAGCACGCCCGCGAGGCGCCGCCGCCGGTGCCGGTGAAAGCGGATGCCATCGGGACGGTAACCAAGATCGACACCGGCACCCGGCTGACGTTCGGGCCCGGCAGCTCGGACCTGAACGACACCACCCACGCCGCCCTGATCGAGCTCGCCGCTGCCGCCCGGCAGGACAAGCGGCTCGAAATCACCCTGACCGCGTGGGCCCCCGGCACGCCGGAGGATCCCTCGACGCCGCGCCGGCTGTCGCTGGACCGCGCGCTGGCGGCGCGCGCCGTGCTGATCCATGAGGGCGTGGACTCCGAGCGCATTACGGCGATCGCAAAAGGCTTTACGGATATCGGGGGCGCCGCACCCGATCGCCTGGATATCGTCGCCGCCCACCCGCGGCAAACGCCGACTGGCCAACCGAAATGACCCGCCCGAACACCTACCTCATTCGCATGCTGCTGTTCCTGGCAGTGGTGCTGGGCGTCACAATTCTTCTGGCTGACCGGCTGCTGACCGCGTTCGCCAACAACCCTCCGCTGAACGGCTTTATCGGCGCGGTGCTGCTGGCCGGCATCGTATGGAACCTGCATCAGGTGCTGCGGCTGAACCCGGAGGTGCGGTGGATCGAGCTTTTCCGCATCTCCCCCGAACGCGCCGCCGCCGCGCCGGCACCCTCGCTGCTCGCACCGATGGCCAATATGCTCGCGCCGCGCGCCGCGGCGTCGGAAGGCAAGCGCCTGACGCTGTCGGCCGCAACGACCCGCGGCATGCTGGACAGCCTGGCCAGCCGCCTCGACGAAAGCCGCGAGCTGTCGCGCTACACGACAGGGTTACTGATCTTTCTCGGCTTGCTCGGCACTTTCTGGGGCCTGCTGCTGACGGTCGGCTCGGTCAGCGACGTGATCGGCAGCCTTTCGGTCGGCTCCGGCGACATCAACGCCATGTTCGAGCAGCTCAAATCCGGGCTGAGCCGACCGCTGCACGGCATGGGCACGGCGTTCTCCAGCTCGATGTTCGGGCTTTCGGGCGCGCTGGTGCTCGGCTTTCTCGATCTGACCGCCGGCCAGGCGCAAAACCGATTCTTCAACGAGCTGGAGGAATGGCTCGCCGGCGTCACGCGCGTCGGCAGCGGCGCGCTCGGCGACGGCGAGGCGCCGATCCCGGTCTATGTGCAGGCGCTGCTGGAACAGACCGCCGAAAACATGGAAGCACTGCAGCGGATCATTGGCCGCGGGGAGGAAGGCCGCCAGGCCGCCAATCAGGCCGTCGTGGCCCTCACGGAAAAACTCACCAGCCTGTCCGACACGCTGCGCGGCACCCAGCAAGCCCTCGCGCGCCTCGCCGAGCGCGAGGACGCCGGCACCAGCCAGCTGCTGCGGGCCATCGACACTACCCTGCAGCGCATGAACCTGGAACTCGCCGCCAACCAGACCCAGACCGCAGCCGACCTTCGCCAGGACCTCCGGCTGCTGGCACGCACCATCGCCGCGCGTGCCGAGGAGCGGGCGCCGTGAGAAGGAAGAAGGCCAGGGGCTCTGCCCCTGGACCCCGCTGGGGACCAGTCCCCAGACCCCAATTTTGTTCAGTCGGAGGACAACGAGGGGGGCAGCGAGAACTTGCCCACGCCCGAGTTGCCCCCCTCGTTGTCCTCCGACCAATTAAACGGGGTCTGGGGACTAGTCCCCAGCGGGGGGTCCAGGGGGGCAGAGCCCCCTTGGCCTTCTTCTTCCCATGAGGCGCCGGGGCGCGGCGGCGAGCGCGTTGAGCCCGTGGCCGGGGTATGTGGACGCGCTCAGCACGTTGTTGATGGTGCTGGTTTTTGTGCTGCTGGTGTTTGTGCTGGCGCAGGCATTTCTGTCGGTGGCGATCAGCGGGCGCGATCAGGCGCTGGACCGGCTGGGGCGGCAGGTGGCGGAGCTCGGCGACATGTTGTCGTTGGAAAAGGGCAAATCCGGCGATCTGGCGGCTTCGGCGGCGCAATTGACGCAGGAACTGCAGGCGGCGCAGGCGGCGCGGGACGCGGCCATGCGGGATGCGGCGGGGCTGAAGGATGCGCTGGCGAAGGCGGTTGGCGCGCGCGATGCGGCGGCGGTCGACGCGGCGGCGCTGAAGGCGCGGGTTTCCGACGAAGCCGCGGAGCTGGACTCGGCGCAAAAACGGCTGGCCGGCATGCAGGCGCGGCTGGCGGATGCGGCGAGCCGGGCGGACACCGCGGCGGCGGAGAATTTGGCGCATTTGAGCGATCAGGTGCGGGCACTGATGGCGTTGCGCGACCAGCTTACCTTGCAACTGGCGGCACAGACGGCAAAAACGCAGGCGGCGTCTGATGCCGGCCGCGCGCTGACGGCAAAGCTTGACGAGGCCGGGCATGTCGCGGACAGCGCGCGGGCACAGATCGCGCTGCTGACGAAGCAGATCGATGCGTTGCGCGCACAGTTGGCGCACGTGGCGGCGGCTTTGGATCTGACGCAGAAGGACGTGCACGCCAAGGATCTCCGTATCGCCGATCTCGGAACAAAATTGAACGAGGCGCTGGCGTCGAAAGTCGCGGAGTTGCAGAAATATCGCAGCGAGTTTTTCGGACGGCTGCGCGATGTGCTGGCGGGGCGGCCGGGCATTGCGGTCGTGGGCGATCGTTTCGTGTTCCAGAGCGAGGTGCTGTTCCCGGTCGGCAGCGCGGATTTGAGTGTCGCCGGGGCCGAGCAGATCCGTCAGCTGGCGGCAACCCTGAAGGCGCTGCAAAAGGAAATTCCGGTGGACCTGCCGTGGGTGCTGCGCGTCGATGGGCACGCCGATCGCCAGGCGGTGCACGGAAAATTCGCCAGCAACTGGGAGTTGTCGGCGGAACGCGCGATTAACGTCGTGCGTCTGCTGGTGGCGCAGGGGATACCGGCGAACCGTCTGGCCGCCGCGGGTTTTGGCGAGTTTCAACCGATCGATACCGCCGTGACGCCGGCGGCGTATGCGAAGAACCGGCGGATCGAACTGCGCCTGACCGACCGGTAGGAAATATGATGCAATATCGAAATGAAGCTAAGGGTTAGACTAAAAATGAAAGGCCAGGGCTCTGCCCATAGGCGCCAACATAAGGTCAGAAAGGCCAGGGCTCTGCCCTGGACCCGCTGTG
>JAATGE010000063.1 GCA_015654825.1 Rhodospirillales bacterium | reverse complement strand
TGGTCCCAGACGAGTGCAAATCCTTGCTGGTTCGGCACTTCGGCGACCACCGACGGCGGCCGGCGGGCGAACATGATAATCCCCAGGAACAGCACGTGCGTCAGCAGGGACGCCAGCACCACGAGCTCCAGCCAGCCGCGGTCACGCCCGTCGCGCGACGGACGCGGATCGGTCAGTGTCACGTCAGACAAGGCGCCGACTCATTCTGCATGAACCCAAGATAGCGCACCCGATCGCAATGCGCAGGAGCGGCGCTACGTGGCTTCCGGGTCGAGGCGGATAAACTCCGTCATCAGCGTATAGCCCACGCCGAGCAGCACCGGCCCGAGGAAAATTCCCAGTACCCCGAAGGCCAGCACGCCACCCAGCACGCCGAGCACCGTCAGCAGGAACGGCAAGTGCGCGCCGCGGGCAATCAAGTACGGCCGGACCACATGGTCGGTACCGGAGACCACGACGATGCCGTACGCGAACAGGAAGATGCCGTGGCCGGTATTGCCGTTGGCAAGCAGCCATAACGCGCCTGGAATCCAGATCAGCGGGGCGCCGATCGGCAGCACCGCCAGGAAGGCCGCCACGGTACCCAGCAGCACCGGCCGCGGCACGCCCGCGAGCGCCAGGCCGAACGCGGTCAGGAAGCCCTGGATGATGGCGGTGCCGAGGATGCCGTAAACCGCACCGCGCACGGTCTCGGCGGTCGCGCTGATCAACCGCGGCGCATACCGGCCGGCCACGCGGTGCGCCAGCAATTGCAGGTTCGCGGCGAGTTCGTCGCCGGACAGCCAGAAGAAGAACGCGGCGAACAGCGCGACGCCGAGCTGCGCCAGCCCGCCCGCGACGACCAGCAGCAGCGACAGGCCGCGCTCCGCGAGCAGCCCGAGATACGGTCGAAAAAACGCCGTCATGGCCGACAGGTCGTCCGCCCAGCTGTCCCAGGTCGTAGTCAGAGTGCCCCCGACCAGCGGCACCTCCGCGACCCAGTGCGGCGCTGGCGGGATATTCGCCAGCCAGTCCTCGAGCGACGCGCGCATTGCCTTGATGTCAGCGGCGCTGCCCGGCGCGGCGGCCGCCAGTGGCAACACCAGCACCAGCGCAGTCAGCGCAACCATCAGGCCGGCGACTGCTGGCCGTGGCAGCCGCGAAACGCGACGCAGCCATTCGGCAACAGGCCAGGTAGCAAACACCAGGATCGCCGCCCATAGCAGGGCCGATATGAACGGAGAGAGAACGAAGAAGCAGCCGAGGGCAATGCCGCCGATCAACAGACCCATCAGAATGCGTTCTGCGATCAACGTGTTATCCCCGTCTCCCGCGCCAGCGCAGGTACGCCCCGATAGGACCGCGAGCGCCGCCGATCAAGGCTCCGGATGCTGCACACAACCGTAGGCGGCAGCTTTCGTCCGATGAATTCGACGCGAGCGCTCTTCTGGGAGTTACTTTCGGCCGGAAAGTGTGCAAAATAAGACTCGTCGCCCAGCAAGCGACAGACTTACGGTTGTTGATATTCGGCTGCATACGAGACAGCGCTTTACCGACTCCCTCGGGTGCGTCTGTATGTAGACAATTGAAAAGGTTTGATGGCCGATGCGATTCACCGAAATCGGACAGCAGTTGCGAGCCTACCGCCTGGAATCCGGGCTGCGGGCCGAGGAAATTGCAGCGAGGCTGGGCGTGTCCCGAGCCGCGCTCTATCGCTACGAGAAAGGCGAGGTGATCAAGCTCGACACAGTCAACCGACTGGCCGAGCTGCTGAAAATCTCGCCGCTCTCTCTGCTCGGCATCGGTGTCGAGTACTACAACCGGCCGATCGGGTTCTTCGAACGCCTGCGACAGGTGGAGGAGACAGCGGACCAGATCCTGCAAGTCGCGCTGCCGCTGACTTATTTGATCTCGTCCGACGAGCTGGATGCGGTGGAGGCGGAGATCTTCCGCGAGGCCACTGCCGACACCGGCACGGAACGCGCCGCCGCCCAGGCTGTCGCGGACCAGGTTCAGGGCATCCTGGCCGAGCGCAAGCGGATGTACCGGATGCGTCGCCCCGCGATTATCGCGATGCTCTCGCCGAGCGGGATTTCGCGTTTCCTGCAGCAGGGGGTCGGCCAGGGTCTGGCGCGATCCGAAACGCTGCGCTTTCGCGCGCGCGCCGTGGCGCACGCCGAAATCGAACATATCGCCAACCTGATGGACGCGGAGCCAATGGGATTGCAGTTCGGGCTTGTCACATCCGGCGAGCCGACCGGCCAGTTCCAGATCCTGCGCGCCCGCGATCGGGCCACCCTGGCGATCAACCCGTTCCGTACCGATACGATCCCGCATGGCCACGCCGGCGTCGCCATGATCACCAGTGCCGATGAGGCGGTTTCGGCGCATCAGCGGGTGGCCGAGGCAATGTGGCGGGATTCGATCAAGGGCCCCGGTGCCGCATCCCGCGTACGCGAGCTGCTGGCATCAGTGCCGCTGTAGCGGTTCGGGCCGAAAGTCAGGCTGAAGGCCAGGGCTCTGCCCTGGACCCGCTGGGGCCTGAGGCCCCAGACCCCGTTCATTAGGGGGAACGGCGAAGCCAGAATATCCACGGCTTACTGGCTTCGCCGGGGAGACGATAGAAAGCCACGCAGCGCCAAATGGGGTCTGGGGATTTGTCTCCAGCGGGTCCAGGGCAGAGCCCTGGCCTTACTCTTCTCTTCGAGGTCCAGATGCCGACCACCGATATCCCCGCCCGTGACGGGGTTGAGATTGCCTCGAACGAGACAGTATGGAGCGGCCGCTTTCCATTGCAGATCGTCAAATTCAGGCACCGCCGGTTCGACGGCGCGATGTCCGGCCTACGCACCTGGGAGCTATGGCGCCGCGGCGCCGCGGCGGCCGTTCTGCCGTACGACCCGGTCACGGATCACGTAGTCGTGATCGAACAGTTCCGCCTGCCGGCGCTCGCCGCCGGGCTCGATCCGATGCTGGTCGAGCTGCCGGCCGGCCTTGCCGACGGTACCGAACAACCGGAGCAGGTGGTGCGGCGGGAGGCGCTGGAGGAAATGGGGCTGGCCGTGCAGCGGCTGGAGTTCGTCGGAAAATTTCTTTTAACGCCAGGCGGCTGCGACGAGCACTGTTCGATTTTTGCCGGCCAGGTTCGGCTGCCCAGCCTGCCGTCGGACGGCCTCGTCGGCCATGGCGGCCTGGCGTCCGAGCAGGAGGATATCCGCGTGCGTGCCATGCCCGCCGGCCAGGCCATCGAGGCAGCGATTGCCGGCGCGTACCCAAACTCCGTCACCACGATCGGCCTGTTGTGGCTGGCCGCCCGCCGCGACTGGTTGCGCGCCCGCTGGGGCGACGCGTGAGCGCCCTGCCCGCCCTGGTGACCGCCGATTGGTTGGCAGAGGAACTCGGCAAGCCGGACCTTCGCGTGCTGGATGCCAGCTACTACCTCCCTGCCGAGAACATCGACGCACATGCGCGGTTCGCGGCAGGCCACATACCGGGGGCCCAATTCTTCGACATCGAAGAGGTGGCGGATACCGAGACCGACTTGCCGCACATGCTGCCCACCCCGGGCCGTTTCGCCCGCCTGGCGGCGGCGCTCGGCGTCGATAGCGCGGATCGCGTCGTGGTTTACGACCAGAAGGGCATTTTCTCCGCGCCACGCGCCTGGTGGATGTTCCGCCTGTTCGGCCACGACAGAGTCGCCGTGCTGGACGGCGGCCTGCCCGCCTGGCGCGACGGCGGCCACGCCCTGGAAGCGGGACCACCGGCGGTTGTCGCCCCTGCCCGCTTCGTCGCGGATTTTTACGCGACCCGGGTTCGCGGGCTCGGCGATATGCGGCGCAACCTGGCCACGCGCGCCGAGCTGGTGCTTGACGCACGATCGGCCGGGCGTTTTTCCGGCGCGGACCCCGAACCGCGTGCGGGCCTGCCCAGCGGCCATATCCCCGGCGCCGTCAGCGTGCCGGCGCACGAGCTGGTGCAGAGCGGCCATATGCGGCCGGCGGAGGCGCTGCGCGCACGTTTTGCCGCTGCCGGCGTCGACGGCAGCCGCCCGATCGTCACAAGTTGCGGCAGCGGCGTCTCCGCCGCGATTCTGACGCTGGGGCTGCATTTGGCGGACCTGCCCGAAGGGGCGCTGTACGACGGCTCCTGGACCGAATGGGCGCAACGCCCCGAAACTCCGAAGGCGACTGGGCTTGAGTGACGAAATTCCACAGAAATATGGGTTTGCAACGCGTCTTTCGCACGGTGGCCGCGCCGGCACAAAGACTCACGGATTCGTAAATCCGCCGCTGCACCGCGGCTCGACCGTGCTCTACCAGTCGATGGAGCAGCGCCGCGCCTACCAGAAACGGCGCTTCGACCAGGCCCTGACCTACGGCCTGCAGGGCAGTGCAACACATCATGCGCTCGAGGACGTGGTCGCCGACATCGAGGGCGGCACCCGCTGCCAGATTTTTCCGACCGGCCTCGCCGCAATCACCGGGCCGCTGCTGGCCTACCTGTCGACCGGCAACCATGTGCTGATGCCCGACAGCGTCTACGGCCCAGTGCGCAGCTTCTGCGTCAGACTGGCGCGCCGCATGGGCAGCGCGACGACGTACTACCCGCCTGAAGCGACGCCCGACGAACTCGCGCCGTTGTTCAGGGTCGAGACAAAAGTGCTGTATCTTGAAAGCCCTGGCAGCCACACTTTCGAGGTGCAGGACGTCCCCGCCCTGGCGGAAGCGGCGCACGCGCGCGGCGTCGCGGTGCTGATGGACAACACCTGGGGCATCCACGCGTTTCAGCCGTTTACCCACGGCGTCGACGTCGCCATCCAGGCACTGACCAAGTACGCCGTGGGCCATTCGGATGTGCTGCTCGGCAGCGCCACGGTGCGCGACGACGTCCATTGGCGGCGGGTGCGCGATGCAGCGCTGATCCTGGGATTTTATGCATCTCCCGACGATTGCTGGCTCGCCTTGCGCGGCCTGCGCAGCATGGCCGTGCGCCTCGCACATCAGGAGAAGGCCGGGCTGGAGGTCGCCGCATGGCTCGCCGCGCGCCCGGAAGTGCGCCGCGTGCTGCACCCGGCGCTGCCCGGTGCGCCCGGGCACGATCTGTGGCAACGCGATTTTACCGGCGCCTGCAGCCTGTTCGGCGTGGTGTTCCGCGGCAGCTACACCGATGCCGACACACATCGCTTCGTCGACGCGCTGCAGCTGTTCGGCATCGGCGCCTCCTGGGGCGGCTTCGAAAGCCTGGCATTGCCGACCACCGGTTTCATCCACCGCGTCGCCGACCTCGGCGGACCAGCCGTGCGCCTGCATATCGGACTCGAGGACACCACGGACCTGATCGCCGACCTCGATCAGGCGCTGGCAAGGCTTGCAGGCTAACCAGCTTCCGGCCGGCACCGAATTGCCCTAGAGAGCCCCCGGATTAGTGAGGCACAGCATGTTCAAGCTATTTCGCGCCGCCCTGCTCGCGTTCGTCATACCCGGCGCGGCACTCGCGGCCGACCCGGTTTTCAGCAAGGCGCAGCGCGACGAAATCGTGCGCGTCGTGCGCGAGGCCCTGAAAGCCGACCCAAGCATCCTGCGCGACGCAGTGACGAGCCTGCAGTCCGACGACGAGGCCCGCGAAGCCGCCTCGACGCGCAGTGCAATCAAGTCCAACGCAAAAGCTCTGTTCAATTCGTTCGGCGATCCCGAGGCCGGCAACCCGAACGGCGACGTGACGGTGGTGGAATTCTACGATCCACGCTGCCCGTACTGCCGCAAGATGCTGCCGGACATCGAAACAATGCTGCGGAAGGACCACGGCATCCGGCTGGTCTACAAGGACATTCCGGTGCTCGGCGAAGGCAGCGTGCTGGAATCGAAGGCCATCCTGGCGGCGCAGAAACAGGGCGCCTACCTGAAGATGCAGACGGCCCTGATGACCGATCCGGCGCAGCCTTCGGCCGAACTGATCACGGCCAAGGCGCATGAGCTGGGGCTCGATGCCCTGAAGCTGAACGCGGACATCAATTCCGCGGCGATGCGCGACCGCATCCGAGCCAACCTGGAGCTCTCGCGGGCGATGAAGGTGACCGGCACGCCGACGTTTGTCGTAGGCGAAACGGTCATTCCGGGAATGGTGGACGTGGGTCAGCTCCAGGCCGTCATCGCCGAGGCGCGCAAGCACGCGGAGAAGTAAGCCCGGTAGATCTACCGGAAGCGACAGGATAAGGACTACAGAACGAAGTCAATTAGTTGAATTCTAATGGCTTCGCCGACCAAGGGGCTCCGCCCCCTGGACCCCCGTCACGCGCGAACGTGCTGCGCACGACGGCGTGCCGCCGCTGTCGTTAGCGCTGCGCGGCGGGAGTCTTCTGTACAATTTTGCAGACCTGTGACTCTGGCCTATTGGCTGGGCGTCAATGCCAGTCTGTAGAGTCGAGGAGGGGCGCGGTGGCTTGGGCCAGGCGGCATCACTCCGGTTCCCCTCCCCGCTCATCAAACCGGACGTGCGGATTTCCCGCATCCGGCTTTCCGACTGGTTTCGTGGCAGAC
>JAATGE010000072.1 GCA_015654825.1 Rhodospirillales bacterium | reverse complement strand
CGCTCGCGGCGCTGCTCACTGAAGCCGCCGACCGGGCGGAGGCACTGTGCCGGTGAGTGCCCCGGCGCGCGCCTGGTCGATGGCCGCCGCCGCCGCCGCCCCGCTGCTGCGCGTGCTGCTGCACCGCCGCGTCGCGGCGGGCAAGGAGGTGGCGAACCGTCTGCCGGAACGCAGGGGCATCGACCCCACGCCCCGGCCGGAGGGCCGCCTTCTCTGGCTGCACGCCGCCAGCATCGGCGAGGCCCTCTCGGTGCTGCCCGTGCTGCAAGCGATGCCGGCCGATATCTTTACCCTGTTCACCACGGGCACCATGACCAGCGCCCGTCTTCTGGCTCAGCGCATTCCCGCCGAGGGGCTGGAAGCACGTGTCATGCACCGTTTCGTGCCGCTCGACGTGCCGGCCTGGGTCGCGCGGTTCCTCGACTACTGGCGGCCCGATCTCGCCGCCTTCGTGGAAAGCGAAATCTGGCCGAATACGCTCGCCGCCTGCCGCGAGCGGCAGATCCCAACCGTGCTGCTGAACGCCCGCATGTCGGTTCGCAGCGCGGCACGCTGGTGCCATGTTCCCGGCTTCGCTGCCGAGCTGATCGGCGGCTTTGCCTGGATCGCCGCCCAATCGCAGGCCGATGCGCGCCGCCTGGCATCGCTCGGCGGCCGTCACGTCGAGGCTCTCGGCAATCTGAAGTTCGCCGCGACCGACCTGCCGGCCGACCCCGCGGAGCTGGCACGGCTGGCAACCCTCCTCGGCGACCGCCCGCGGTGGCTGGCCGCCAGCACGCACCCCGGCGACGAGGAGGTCGTCGCGGCCGTGCACCAGCGCCTGGCGCAAACCCATCCAGGACTGCTTACCGCCATTGTACCGCGCCACCCGGAGCGCGGCGCGGCGATCGCCGGCGCGCTGGGGGATGCGCCGCGCCGGGCTCTAGGCCAGGACCCCGGCGACGGTCTCTGGATCGCCGATACGCTGGGCGAGGTCGGACTGCTTTACCGGCTGTTTCCCATCGTATTCATGGGCAAGAGTTTTGCGGCTGGCGGCGGCCAGAACCCTCTGGAGCCGGCCCGATTGTGCTGCGCCATCGCTACCGGCCCCGACACGGCGAATTTCGCCGACGCGGTCGCCGCGCTGCGCACCGCCGGCGGCCTGGCCGAGGTCGCCGATGCGGCCGCGTTGGCCGTCTGGGTCGAGGCGATGCTGCGCGATCCGGCGGCGCGCCGTGCCATGGGCGAGGCCGCGCGGGCGGCCGCCGGCGCGCAAGCGCAGTTACCGGCCCTCATCGCCGCGAAGCTGGTGGAGTTGATCGAACGAGGCCAGCGACGATGACCCAACCCGGTTTCTGGCAAACCAAAGGCCTTCTGTCCGACATGTTGATGCCGTTCAGCCTGGTCACCGCGGCGCTGACCGCCCGCCGCGTTGCCCGCCATGGCTGGCAAGCCCCGGTGCCGGTCATCTGCATCGGCAACGCCGTCGTCGGCGGCGCGGGCAAAACCCCGGTGGTGCTGGACTTCGCGGCGCGCCTCTCCGCACGCGGCATCGCGGTGCATTGCCTCACGCGCGGATACGGCGGCGCGGCGCGCGGCCCAGCGCGCGTCGATCCGGCGCGCCAAACCGCGACCGATGTCGGCGACGAAGCCTTGCTGCTTGCTGCGGCGGCGCCAACCTGGGTCGGCGCGGACCGCGGCGCCAGCGCGCGCGCCGCCGTCGCCGCCGGCGCGCAGGCGCTGCTGATGGATGACGGCCTGCAAAACCCGTCGCTGGAGAAAACCGCGTCGCTGCTGGTCATCGATGGCGGCGCCGGCTTCGGAAATCGCCGCCTGCTGCCCGCGGGCCCCCTCCGCGAGCCGGTAAGGGCGGCGGCAGACCGCTGCCGGGCGGCCATCATGGTGGGCACCGACCGCCTGGCCGCTGCCGCCGCGCTGCCGCCCCAGTTGCCAATCATGCAGGCCAGCCTCGTTCCGGGACCGGGCATGCTGGCCCACGCGGGCCGCATCGCAGTGGCGTTTGCCGGCATCGCGCGGCCGCGGAAGTTCTTCGCGACGCTGGAGCAGGCGGGAATTGTGCTGGCCGAAACCCGCACTTTCGCCGATCACCACGTTTACAGCGCGCGGGAACTGGTCGCCCTGCAACGGCGCGGCAACGCACTCGGCGCCGCGCTGGTCACGACCACCAAGGATTTCGTCCGCATTCCGGCGAACGCGCGCACCGACATCCTGCCACTCGCGGCCCGGCTGGTCTGGGCCCGGGAAGCCTCGATCGATGCGCTGCTGGCGGAGATCGTTCGCCCGGTGCCATCGGATGAGAAAGGCCAGGGCTCTGCCCCGGATCTGCTACGGCCGTAGGCCCAGCCCGCCCTCCACTGGAGCGAACGGGGGAAGTACGGAAGCTGGGCGTTTATCGGGCAACGAGAAAACCAGTCGAAACCAAGAAATGAGTCGTAAATCGTCAAAAAATCCTGTTAGGTCCAGCCAAGGCGATGCAAAGCGAAACAAACGCGCGCCGTATGGGACGATCAGGAAGGGCGATGCTGGATTTCGCCATTACATGGGCGTTGCAGAACCCGCTACCCTGCGTCGGGCTGCTGGTGGGTCTGTCCGTTGCGGTCGGCCTGCTGCTAGTGCCGAGCCTGTACGAGGTCTCCGGCCGCGGCCACCCGCGCTGTTAGCCGCCCACAGTTTGATTTGAAGAGGAAAGGCCAGGGCTCTGAGTTTGTGATTTTTTGCCAGTCCGTCTTCAGCTGTGGGCAACCGGCAAAAAAGCGCGTTT
>JAATGE010000115.1 GCA_015654825.1 Rhodospirillales bacterium | reverse complement strand
GGCCCACTACCCCCATTAGGGCTGGGCGGCTTTTCATCGACTCCCCGGCGAAGCCCATACCAAACACGGATTTCAGGCTTCGCCGTCCCCCCCGCAGTTCATCATGAATGGGGGCCTGGGGCCGTCGTGCGCAGCACGCTCTCGCGTGACGGCCCCAGCGGGTCCAGGGCAGAGCCCTGGCCTTCTTACTCTTCGTCTGCTGCCGGCGCTTCAGCCTTAGGCCCGCTATCGAGGCCCTTGGCGGCGGGGTCGCGGTCGACGAGTTCGATGACCGCCATGCTGGCGGCGTCGCCGTAACGTACGCCGGCGCGCAGCACGCGGGTGTAGCCACCGGCGCGGGCCTTGTAGCGGTCGGCCAGGGAGGTGAAGAGCTTGGCCACGATCGTGTCGTCGCGCAGCTGCGCGTAGGCCTGGCGGCGGGCGTGCAGGCCGCCGCGCTTGCCGAGCGTAATCAGCCGCTCGGCCACCGGGCGCAGTTCCTTCGCCTTCGGCAGCGTCGTGGTGATCTGCTCGTGCTTGATCAGCGCCACGGCCATGTTGCGGAACATGGCAAGGCGGTGGGTGGAGGTAACGTTGAGCTTCCGCCCGGCAACACCGTGACGCATCTTCTACTCCGGGACGATCAGACTGGCAGGATTAGAGGGGGACGATCAGACTGGATTCAGAACGGCTCGTCGAGCCTCTTTGCGAGTTCCTCGATATTTTCCGGTGGCCAGCCGGAGACGTTCATGCCGAGTGCGAGGCCCATATTGGCCAGCACTTCCTTGATTTCGTTCAGCGACTTGCGGCCGAAGTTCGGCGTGCGCAGCATTTCCTGCTCGGTCTTCTGCACCAGGTCGCCGATATAGACAATGTTGTCGTTCTTCAGGCAGTTGGCGCTGCGCACCGACAGTTCCAGCTCGTCCACCTTGCGCAGCAGGTTGCGGTTGAATGGCAGGTCGTCGCGCTGTTCCTCGGCACGGATCTGCTGCGGCTCGTCGAAATTGACGAACAGGCGCAGCTGGTCCTGCAGGATGCGCGCGGCCAGCGCCACCGCGTCCTCCGGCCCCACGGCACCGTTGGTTTCGACCATCAGCACCAGCTTGTCATAGTCGGTGCGCTGGCCGACGCGGGTCGGCTCTACTTTGTAGGAGACGCGGCGAACCGGGCTGTAGATCGCATCGACCGGGATCAGGCCGATCGGGGCATCTTCCGGCCGGTTGGCGGTGGCCGGCTCGTAGCCGCGGCCCATCTGCACCGTCAGTTCCATGCCGAGCTTGGCGCCCTCGTCGAGCGTGCAGATCACCAGCTCCGGGTTCATGATGTCGATGTCGTGGCCGGCCTGGATCTGGCCGGCGCGGACCTCTCCGGGGCCGGTCGCCGTCAGCGTCATGCGCTTGGGGCCTTCGCCGTGCATGCGCAGCGCGAGCTGCTTGATGTTCAGCACGATGTCGGTGACGTCTTCGCGCACGCCGGCAACCGAACTGAATTCATGCAGCACGCCGTCGATCTGCACCGCGGAGACCGCGGCGCCTTGCAGGGACGACAGCAGGATGCGGCGGATCGCGTTGCCGAGCGTCATGCCGAAGCCGCGTTCCAGCGGCTCGGCGACGACGGTGGCGACACGGTGCGGATCGGCGCCGGGCTCGACCTCGAGTTTCTCCGGCTTTATCAGCGACTGCCAGTTCCTCTGGATGCTCACTCGAGTGCCTCTTGTATCGGTCATCGGTCGTCGGTCCTCGGTCGTCGGATGGGTGGAAGTCGCGCCGCGTCGTCTTTCCGACGACCCACGACTGACGGCCGACGACTAAACCCGGCGGCGCTTGCGCGGACGGCAGCCATTGTGCGGGATCGGCGTCATGTCGCGGATGGCGGTGATGGCGAAGCCGACGGCCTGCAGGGCCCGGAGCGCGCTTTCGCGGCCCGAGCCGGGGCCGGAAACCTCGATCTCCAGCGTTTCCATGCCGTGCTCGCGCGCCTTGCGGCCCGCCTCTTCCGCCGCGACCTGCGCCGCGTAGGGCGTGGATTTGCGGCTGCCCTTAAAGCCCGAGCTGCCGCTGGACGACCAGGCGATGGCGTTGCCCTGCGCATCGGTGATCGTAATCATCGTGTTGTTGAACGACGCGTTCACGTGGGCGACGCCGGAGCTGATATTCTTGCGCTCCTTGCGGCGGGGGCGCGAGGCGGAAGCGGCGGGTTTCGCCATGGTGCGGGATATCCTGTTGGTTCGGAGTATCGAAGCGGCGGCGCGTAACGGGTCGGCGCGCTACTTCGTCACCTTCTTCTTGCCGGCGATCGCCACCGCCTTGCCCTTGCGGGTGCGGGCGTTGGTGTGGGTGCGCTGGCCACGCACCGGGAGCCCCCTGCGATGGCGCAGGCCGCGGTAGCAGGCCAGGTCCATCAGGCGCTTGATGTTCATGGCGACCTCGCGGCGCAGATCACCCTCGACGCGGTAGTCGCGGTCGACCATTTCGCGGATCTTCAGCACCTCGTCATCGGAGAGCTGGTTCACGCGGCGGTCATCCGGGATGCCGAGCTTGGTGCAGATCTCCTGCGCCTTGGTCGGCCCGATGCCGTAGATGTAGCGCAGGCTGATGGTCACCCGCTTGTTGGTGGGGATATTGACTCCGGCAATACGCGCCACGCCTGCTGCTCCTTGCGTGTGTCACCCCCAAATCCCTGCCAGGAGGGGGCGGCAACACGAATCTCTGGCCCGTTCAGGGCTGGTTGAACCGTACACCGAATGCGCTGGAAACGCAGAATGGCCGCGCACTGCCGTGCGCCGCCAAGGGCGCGCACTATAGTCACGCGCGATTGTGAGTCAACGCGTATCGATCAAACTCTCCGAGGCAATCACCCAACGACGGCCGAACTAACAAAAGTTTTTTGGTTCTTTTTTTGCAAAAAAGAACTTCTTTTTGAAAAAAGAAGCAAAAACTTTTGTTAATTGTCCCAGTGCGACGACGCCGGTCTTGATCAATTTGTGGTGACGCCCTGCCGCTTTGGCAAGCCCGCCAGTGCCGCTTCGATCTGCGCGGTCACGGCGTCTATGTCGGCCATGCCGTCGACCTCGTGCAGGCGGCCTTGCGCCGCGTAGTGGGGCAGGATCGGGGCGGTCTGCTTGTGGTAGTTCTCGAGCCTCGCTGCGACGGTTTCGCGACGGTCGTCGGCGCGGCGGACGAATTCGTGGCTGCCGCAGACGTCGCAAATGCCGTCCTGGCGCGTCGGCTGGAAGGTGTCGTGGTAGCCGGCGCCGCATTTGGCACAGGTGAAGCGGCCGCCGATGCGGTCGACCAGGGCGGCGTCGTCGACTTTCAGCTCGATGACGGCGTCGAGCGTGATGCCCATCGAACCGAGCAGGGCATCGAGCGCCTGGGCCTGGGGGACCGTGCGCGGAAAGCCGTCGAGGATGAAGCCGCGCGCGCAATCGGGCTTTTTCACGCGTTCGCCGAGCATGGCGATAATCACCTCGTCGGGGACCAGGTGGCCGGACTTCATGATGGCGTCGGCGCGGCGGCCGATGTCGGTGCCGGCCGCAACCTCGGCGCGCAGCATGTCGCCGGTGGAGACCTGGGCGATGCCG
>JAATGE010000101.1 GCA_015654825.1 Rhodospirillales bacterium | reverse complement strand
CGGGCGGCGGGTTTGCCGGCGACTGGTTTGCGGGCAGCGGGGGGCGGCGCGCCGGTGTGCAGCACGGCGTCGAGCCAGAACCAGCACATCTCGGTGGCGCGGCGCGCCTTGATGTTGCCGGGGTTGGTCGATTGTTCCAGCCAGATGCAATCCAGCATCAGAATGAAGCAGGCGGTCAGCTCGTCGATGTCGAGCGCGGCGCCGGCCTCTGCGGCGAGCGCGCCGAGCGCGCGGTGCAGCAGGCGGGTGCGGGCGCGCAGGAAACGGGAGAAATGCGGCCGCAGGTCGACGACGCTGCGGGCCAGCTGCCAGGGCGCGATGTTGGCGCCCACGGTGCTGTCGCCGACCCAGTCGGTGGAGAGGTAGTGCAGGATCACGACGTCCATGCGGGCGCGGGCGGTGGGGAAATCGGCGGTCAGCACGGGGGCGAGCTGGGCCATGAAGCGCTCGGTCAGCAACTGGTAGGCGGCGGTCAGCAGGTCGTGCCAGCCGGCGAAGAAGTGCTTGACGAGGCTGGGGGCGACGCCGGCCTCGCGACAGACGCTGCGCAGGCTGGTGCCGTCGGCGCCGTCGCGGGCGAGGCAGATCAGGGTGGTTTCGAGGATTTGCCGGCGGCGCTCATCGTGGCCGAGGCGCTTGCGGGGTGGAGTGGTGGTTGAACTCATACGCTGGTCCTTGCCTCTACCCTGATCCCGGCGACCCCGTTGGGATGAGAGTTGTTTCGTGCGCGCCGCCGCCCGCCAACCCGGCGCGCCTTTTCTTGCGCGCCGCCGCCCGCCAACCCGGCGCGCTTGGGCCAGGGCTCTGCTCCCGGGCCCCGATGGGGACAAGTCCCCAGAGCGCATTTAGTTTGCTTGCGAACGTGACATCGATAGGCGTTCGCGCAGGTAGCGGCGCATGTCGAGGTTGGCGTCCTCCATCGGCGCGTAGAAGCCCTGGCGGTGCGGCCGTGCGTTCATGCCGCATTGAACGCGTTCGCAGATCGCCCAATCCTGCTGGTTCACCACGTCCCAGAACGATGTTGTATCGGCATGATCGAACCCGGGCCGGGCGATTTCGTCCGCGGCGAACAGGAACAGGCACTCGACATCGGTGTGGGCCGGGCCGCGCGGCCGCAGGATGTAGGCGGCGACGTGGTCGCAGGCGAGGCTCAGGAACAGGTTCGGATAGACCAGTTCGCCCTTGTGGCGGGTTCGCTCGTCTTCGTTCAGATCCGGGAACGGTGCGCGGGCCGTCGTGCCGCTCCAGGTGAAGGTGTAGGCGCCCTCGCGGTGCGGTATGCCGCGTTCCCATTCGAGGCCGCTGCCGCCGGCGGTGCGGAAGGCGGGGACCAGGGCGCAGAGCTCCGGGTGCACCGGTCCGCAATGATAGCATTCGTTGTAGTTCTCGCAGAGGATCTTCCAGTTCGCATCGACGGTGTAGTGGGTGCGGTGGCCGATGCGCAGATCCGCGAGGCGGTAATTGGCGAGGCGCGCCGGTATTGGGCCGAGCTGGTCGGGCAACGAACCGGCGTGCTCCGGGGTGGTGTGCAGGAACACGAAGCCGCCCCACTCGGCGCAGGAGACCGGATAGAGCGAGAAATCGGCACGGCGGAAATCGGCGCCTTCGGCAAGGAACGGGGCGCCGATCAGCCGGCCTTCAGTGTCATAGAGCCAGGCGTGATAGGGGCAACGCACAAATCCGTTGGCGAGCACGGATTGCGGCAGTGCGGCGCGGCCGGGCTTCGCCGGCTCGTCCACGGCCGCGCAGAGGCGGGCGCCGCGATGGCGGCAGACGTTGAAGAATGCGCGCAGGGTGCCATCCTTGCCGCGTATGACAAGCACATCGTCGCCGGCGATGTCGAACACGCGCCAGTCGCCCGGCCGGGGAATTTCCTCCGCGCGGCAGGCAACCATCCATTCGGCGGTGAAAATCTGAGCCCGCTCAAGCGCGAAATGCGCAGGGTCGGTATAGGCCGAGGATGGCAGCGAGGGCTGCATGGCGGAATTGACTGGTGCATTCATACCGAGCACTCCGTTCCGGTGCTTGTGCTTGTGGCCCCGCCCAACCCGCAGAAGCCGCCGACCAATAAACCAAAGTTTTTGCTTCTTTTTTCAAAAAGAAGCGCTTTCTTCCTGTTTCCAGACCGGCGCCGGCACATCGAGCCCATGGTCGATCCGATAAGGCAGTTCGTCCTCCGGAACGTCGAGCCCGCGGGCATAGAGATGGCCGGAATGAACGGCATGCACGATGGCGCCCGGCGCCAATGCGTCACCGATACGATCGACGCTGCGCACACCGCCGTCGCGCCATTCCGCCTGGCGCGCCATCAGCGCATCGTACAGCGCGGCGCGCGGCCGGCGCATTCCGACCACTATAAGCGAGCGGCAGAGGAGGTCGGTGCGCATGTCGGTGAAGACGTCGGCGAGTTCGAGCCGTGCATCCGTGTAATCCGCCACGTGCTGGCGGGTCAGGACCGCGATGCCGCGGCGCTGCAGGGCGGCATGGATGTTGGGCTGCTCGTTGGTCATGATCGTCCAGGCGGAGGCGTGGCCGGCCGGCGTGACGTAGGTGACCGCAAGGCCGCGCAGGGCCAGGGCTTCGGCGATACAGCTGCCCATGTAATAATTATCGTAATCGAAAACCGCGACCGGCCCTGCGATCGGCACGCCGGCGAACACATCTTCCGGCGTGAAAACGGAAGGCCCCTCGATCGGCGCGCCGGGGGCTTCCATGCGCGGATCGTAGGCGCGGGCGAGCCAGTCGCTGCCGGTGGCGATTACCACGCGTTCGGCGCCGAAGCCGAGCACGTCGTCGGCACCCATGTCGCTGTCGAGAAAGATCGAGGCGTTGGCGCGACCGGCGAGGCCGGCGAGGCGATAATCCAGCACGCGGCGCCACGTCGCGAGGCCCGGCAATTCCGTTTCGGCGAGCAAGCGGCCGCCGGCGCGCCGGCCGCGATCGGCAACCACGACTTCGTAGCCGCGCTTCGCCAGGGTCAGCGCGCAATCGAGGCCGGCGGGACCGGCGCCGACGATCAGCACGCGGTCCTGCGAGCCGGGGCGGGCAAATCGTTCCGGGTGCCAGCCGCGCCGCCATTCCTCGCCGATCGTCGGGTTTTGCGTGCAGCGGATCGGTACGCCGTCGTGCCAACTGGCGATGCAGATGTTGCAGCCGATGCATTCGCGGATTTCGTCGTCGTTTCCCTCATCCAGCTTGCGCGGCAGGAACGGGTCGGCGATGGAGGGGCGCGCGGCGCCGATCAGATCGAGCACGCCGCGCCGGATTTGCGAAACCATGGCGTCCGGCGACGTGAAGCGGCCGACGCCGACGACCGGCCGCGTGGTCAGCGGCTTGACGAAATCGATGACGGATTCGTGGCTGCCCTCCTCGGAGAAACGCGACGATCCGCAATCCGTGGGGCTGGAATCCAGCTTTACGTCCCACAGATCGGGGACTTCGGCGAGTTCGGCAACGACTTCGTGCGCTTCGGATTCGGCATGGGTGCCGGGGCGGCGGCGCAATTCCTCGAGGCTGATGCGCAAAGCGATGCCGCAATCGGCGCCGACCGCATCCAGCACCACTTGCAGCGCCTCCCGCGTCAAACGGCAACGGTTCGCGATGCTGCCGCCATAGGCGTCCGTGCGTTCATTGAGGCCGGGCAGCAGGAATTCGTGCAGCAGGTATCCCATGCCGGCGTAGACGTAGATGATATCGAAACCAGCGCGGCGGGCGCGCAGCGCGGCGTCACGGTACCAGCCTAGCAATGTCGCGATGTCGTGGCGGTCCATCGCCTGCGGGCGGAGATTCGACATAAAACCGACATGGGTCGGCATCCAGCCGATGCCGGACGGGGAGAGCGGCGGGATGCGGCTGCCGCGGTTCATCGTCATGGCGCCGCCGTGCCAGAGTTCGACGCCGGCCAGCGCGCCGTGCCGGTGCACCGCGTGCGTCATCATGGCGTGCGCGCGCACATCCTCCTCGTCCCACAGGCGGGGGGGGGGCCGCGGGGCGGCGTCCCGACTCGGGTGGGTGGGGACGGGGGCGGGGGCAACGACGCCCCAGCCCCCCCCCGCCCTCCCCCCGCGGGACGCCGCGCCCACCCGCGGG
>JAATGE010000184.1 GCA_015654825.1 Rhodospirillales bacterium | reverse complement strand
GGGGCAGAGCCCCTGGCCTTGCTTACCTCAAATTGCTGGCGATTTCGCGAAACAACGTAGCCGGCAGCCCCCCGCCCATAACCCCGCGCATCGGGGTGCCGTCATCGTTGCCGACCCACACGCCGACCATGTGGCCGTCCACACAGCCGATGAACCAGGCGTCGCGGTTGTCTTGCGTGGTGCCGGTCTTGCCGGCGGCGAGGCGGCCGGGGACGGCGGCGGCGCGGCCGGTGCCGGTGCGCACGACCGCGGCCATCATGCGCACCATCATGGCGGCGAGGTCGGCGTCGACCGCACGGCGGGGCGCGGCCCAGGCGACGGCGACGGGCTTGCGGTCGGCGGTGGCGGCGAGGATGGCGTGCGGGGTGACCGCGTGGCCGCCGTTGAAGAAGGCGGCGTAGGAAGCGGTCATTTCGAGCAGGCCGACCTCGCCGGTGCCGAGGGCGAGCGAGGGCAGTGCCGGCAGTTTTTCGGCGATGCCGAGGCGGTGGGCGACGGCCGCAACCGCGGCGGGGCCGCCATTGGCCATTTCCAGGCGCACCGAGGCGGTGTTCAGGCTTTGCGCGAAGGCCTGCTCCAGGGTGACTTCGCCGCGCCAGCCGGGCTCGAAATCGACCGGGCTCCATTTGCCGATGCGCAATGGGGCGTCGAGCACGGTGTCGTCGGGGCGCTGGCCGTGTTCGAGGGCGGCGAGCCAGACAAACGCCTTGAACGCGGAGCCGGGCTGGCGGCGGGCCTGGGTCGCGCGGTTGTAGGCCCCGTCGGCATAGTTGCGGCCGCCGACCAGGGCGCGCACGGCGCCGGTCGCGGCATCGAGCACGACGACGGCACCCCGCGAGGCGCCGACTTTTACGCCGGGGCCGTCGAGCAGCGTGCGCAGCCTGGTCTCGGCCAGGGTCTGGACGCGGCTATCCAACGTGGAGCGCAGCACGGCGTCGGTGCCGGGGGGGACCTGGGCGTCGGCCTGGGAGGTGGCCCAGTCGGCGAACCAGCCGCCGCCGATGTGGGCCGAGAAACGGATCTTTTCGGCGGCGTCGGCGGCCTGGGCGGCCGTAATGGCGCCGGTCTGGACCATGGCGGCGAGCACTTCGTGGGCACGCGCCGCGGCGGCGGACGGGTCGGTGCGCGGGTTGAAGCGGCTGGGCGCGCGCGGCAGGCCGGCCAGCACGGCCGCCTGCCACAAAGCGAGCTTGCGCGCGGAGATACCGAAATAAACCCGCGCGCCGGCGTCCACGCCCCAGGCGCCGGCGCCGAGATAGACGCGGTTCAGCCAGATTTCGAGGATTTCCTGTTTGGTGAAATGACGCTCCAGCCAGAGCGTCAGCAGCAGTTCCTGCACCTTGCGCCGCATCGTGCGGGCGTTGGTGAGAAACAGGGTTTTCGCGACCTGCTGGGTGATCGTGGAACCGCCCTGGCGCAGGCGGCCGGAAAACACATTGACCGTGACGGCGCGGGCGATGCCCAGCGGATCGATACCGGAATGGCTCCAGAAGCGGCGGTCCTCGATCGAAACGGCGGCCGCGGGCAGGTAGGCGGGCATGTCGGAGAGGTGCAGCGCGTCGCCGACCACGTCGCCGTAGGTGGCGACCAGGTTGCCCGCCTGATCCTGCAGCACGAGGCTGGGGCGGCGAACGGCGTCCAGCGCGTCTTCCGGGCGCGGCAGGTCGCGGGCGAACCAGAGCGCCAGCAATGTCGCCGCCAGGGCGCTCCAGATGGCCAGGATGATGCCCCAACGCAGCAGGCGCCAGCCGAGGCGGCCGGCTGGCCTGGGGCCGAGCTGCTCCATCGGCTCCGGGGGCACGGCGCGGGGGGCGCCCTTGGCTTGGTACATCAGGCCCTTGGTAGCGTGGCGGGCGGGCGCGCCGCCAGCGCCGCGGTCAGACCGACGGCAGGCGCTGGAATTTGCCGGTGACCGGCGAGGCCGGGTCCGCCTCGACTGTCGTGACGCTGGCGTAGCGCGGGCCGCGATGGCAGGCGGCAACGGCCGCCCGCACGGCATCGTCAGGGCCGCTCACCAGGGCTTCCACCTGCTCCGCGCCGAGATTGCGCACCCACCCGCTCAGGCCAAGCCGGGCCGCCTCGCCGACCATCCAGTCGCGGTAGCCGACGCCCTGCACGCGGCCCGAAATGACCAGGTGCAGCGATTTCACGCCGCCGCCAACGCCATGAAACGCGCCGCGTCCTCGGTGTCGCGCAGCACACTCGCGCGGCGCGCGGCGGCATCGGGGTCGGCGCCCCAGAATTGCTCCTGATACAACTCGTCCAGCACCGACAAGGCGTGCGCCTCGGAGGCCGCAAGGCGGCCGGCGGCGACGGCGAGGCCGAGAACCAGGCTGCCATAGGCCGGCACCAGGATGGCGAGGCCGGCGAGCTGGAACGCATCGAGCGCGTGCGTCGCGCCGCGCAGCGCCGCCACCGCCTCGGGCGGCTGCGGGATGTGCAAAAGGCCGTTGGTGGTCAGCAGGCGCGCGCCGTGGGCCTCCGCCGCCCAATCCAGCCAGGGCTGCCAGCCGTGGTGCTGGCGAATGACCAGGGATTGCGGCTGCGCGGCGCGGTAGCAGAGGGCGTCGGCCTCGGCGTAGCGCGCGAGGGCCTCCGCGGTGGGGGTGGAGTCCGGGGCGACGCGGTCCTGCGCGGTGCCGGCCAGGCGGGTCAGCGGCACGGCGGCAAAATCCATTTCGCCGCCGACTGCGCCGCCGGCCTGCTGCCATTCGGCGGCGATGGCGTCGGCGAGCGGCTTTTGGCGCAATCGCAGCGCTGGGCCGTTCGGTAAGCGCATCGGTCGGCCATCGAGCTCGATCGTGTAGTGGCCGTTCTGTTCGGTGACGTTGGCTGATTGCCAGAAACGTTTCATGGGTGGACTCTTGGTAGGTTGGCTTCGCCGACCGGGGGCTCCGACGGCGTGCCGCCGCTGTCGTTAGCGCTGCGCGGCGGGAATCGTCTGTACAATTCGCGGGGCTTACGGTTGTGCTCGGTGGCGATGTCAGACTCGGAACAAATAAAATTGGGGTCTGGGGCCTAAGGCCCCAGCGGGGTCCAGGGGCAGAGCCCCTGGCCTTCTACTAGTGAAACAACCCCTGCAACAAATCGATCGGCTTCTTTCGCTTCTTCGCTCCCGGCTCAGGCGCCGCGAGCGACGGCATCGGCCCCGGCATGCCGCCGCGTGCCAGCGCGAGCTGTGCGACGCAGCTATCGTCGGTCGGACGGGGGCCGCCGATGGTGATGCCGACGCGGCCGTTGGTCATTGGATCCAGTGCGGGCTTCAGCGCGCTGAATGGGCCGGTTACCGAAACGGGTGCGGCGACGCCGGTGCCGCCGATGCGCACGATCGGCCGCAGGTGCAGCGCCAGCGTTTCGGCGCCGAGATCGAGAACGCCGTCGCCGTCCACCGACATGCGTGACGTATCCAGCGACAATGCCCGCACCCGGCCGGCGCCGCGGTAGAAATCCGCGCGCCAGGCGAAACAGCGCACGTCGCTGCTGCCGCCCTGCATCGGCACGCCGGCGGTGCCGAGCGCGTTGGCGAACAATGCCTGCGCCAGCGCGTCGGTGATTGTGCCGTCAACCATGGTGACGCCGAGATGGCCGGTCAGCGAGGCGGCGAGGGCGCGGGGAGTGTCGCCGGTGCCGCTCAGCTGGGCATCGACCTGCACGGTTCCGGTGGCGCCGCCGGCCTCGCCGAGCGCCGCGGCCAGGCGGGACGCGGAGATCGACGGCGATCGCAGGGTGACCGCGACCGTCGGCGGATCGACGCCTTCGTCGAGCGTGAAGGCACCGACGATGGCGCCCTGCGGCGAGGTGAGGCGCAGCGGGTTCAGGATTAGTTTTCCGTCATTGGCGAGGAGGTGCGCCTGCAGATCGCTGTAGGTCTCGCCGTCGAGTTTTACGCGATCGGCGGACAGCGTCAGGTAGGCGTCGGCGCCGTGCAGGGCGGCGAAGGGCAGTTTGTTGTCCGGAATAAGACGTTCCGGTGGCGGTTCGGCGGGCGGCGGCGGGGGTGGCGCGACGGCGGGCGGTGGCGGGGCGGGCTCCGGTGCCGGGGATGCGGGAACCGGCGGTTTCAGGGGCGCGGTTATCATTTCGTAGCCGGCGCGCGCTGCATCGATATCGAAATGCTTGGCCGAAATCGTGCCGGTGAGGGTGGGCACCGGCATCCAGGCGACCGTGACGTCGCCGCTGAGGTCGCCGATCGAGGAATTGGCGGTGAATTCGCGCAAATGCAGGCCGCGCAGCCGGAAGCCGGCGTCGCCGAGATGGGCGCCGAGCGCGATGTCGTGGATTTCCGGCAGCGGGCGGCCGGCCAGGGGAGCGAGCTCCGCGAGGTTGGGGGCACGCACATCGACCGTCAGGTCGAAGCCGTTGCCGGACAGGCCCGGGGGCACGGTGCCGTGCGCGGACAGGCTGGCGGAAGCCGCCTGCGCGCTGAAGGAAATCGGAATGGGCACCATCGCCGCCAGTGTATCGGGCTGCGTCGTGGAGCCGGCGATGCGCAGCGGCGCACCCTGGAACACGCCTTCGACATTCAGCTCCGCCTGCTGGCCGGGGCCGGGCGCGGAAAACACCGCCTCCTTCACCACGAGGCCGGGGATGCCGGCACTGAGATCGGCGCCGCCGGCATGCAGGGACAGGCCCGAGGTGCGGAATGTTCCGTTGTTGCCGTCGGTCAGGCGGACGGTGAAGTTGACGTCTTTCCAGGGCAATCCGAGAGGCTTGGGCAGCCAGGCGGCGAGCGGCGCCATGTCGGGCGCGTTGCCGGTGACCAGGAAGGCGTAGCCGCGGAGCTCATCCGGGTGGTTGACGCCGCCGTCCACCTTGAGCGTGGCGCCGGCGGCGTGGAGCTGCACGGTGAGCGGCCAGGCGCCGGCGAGGGCGGTGACCGGGCCGCCCTGCAGCCGGTCGAAGGAGCCGGCGTTGATGGTGATATCGAACGGGATCTGGTCCGCCTGGCCCGAGATCTGGCCGCGGAGCGGGCTCGATCCGGTTTCGGCCTTGATTTCGGCCGTGGTGAGGTCGGCCGAGACCGGCGGCATGTTCGGCGCGTTGATGGCGATGTGGCCGCCGTTGAGGCGAATGCGGTGCAGTTGCACCTGCTTGGTGTTGGCGCGCGGCGCCGGGGGGGCATCCGGATCACGGTACAGCGCGGCGCGGGCGGCGTGGAATTGCCAGTTCGGCGTGCCGTCGGACCCGTTTTCCAGCAGGATGTCCGGGTTTTCGAGCGTCACATCCTCGATAATCACTTCGCCCTCGAGCAGCGGCAGCAGGGCGACCTGGGCGTGCAGCTCGCGCGCGGTCAGCATGTCGGGGCGGGAGCCGCCGGGCAGGTTGGCAAGGCGGATATTGCTGGCGGTCAGGCGGGGCGAGAGGCCGAGCGAAACCTGGATGGGGCCGTCGATCGTAAAGGCGCGGCCGGTGGCGCGCTGAATGCCTTGCTCCAGCGAGATCTTGAGCCGGTCCACGTTGAGGCCGCCGCCCAGCCTGATCCAGGCGGCGACGCCGAGCACGACCGCGACGGCGGCGAGCAGAAGCAGACGGAAACGGCTGGCGCCGCGGGTTGGCATTCGGGAACTCCAGTCTGCGTCGTTCACGTGCGGCGGGGTTTTGCCGCCGCGGGGGCGATGAAGCCAAGCGCCGCGAAAGTCTCGCGCATGTGCGGCGGCAGGTCGGCCTGCAAACTCAGCGTGCCGCCCGCGGGATGCGGGAAGCTCAGGGCGCGGGCATGCAGATGCAATGCTTCGGCGTATCCGTCCATCCGGCTTTTTTCGACACCATACTTGCTGTCGCCGAGGATCGGGGTGCCGAGGCTGGCCATGTGCACGCGCAACTGGTGGGTGCGGCCGGTGTGCGGCGAGAGCGAGACCAGGGCAAATTTGCGGCCCACCGTGTCGAGCGTTGAGTACTCGGTGATGGCGTGGGCAGCCTTCGGGTCGCCCTTTGCCGCCATGGCGGTGCGCTCGCCGCGGGGGCCGCCGATGCGGGCAAGCGGACGGTCGACACGGCCGGCGGGGGGATCGGGGCAGCCGACGACGACGGCCCAGTAGGTCTTTTCGACCTCGCGCGATCGGAACAGGGCGGAGAGGCGGGCGGCCACGGCGGCGGTGCGGGCCAGCAGGATCACGCCGGAGGTGTCGCGATCGAGGCGGTGGACCAGGCGCGGGCGGTGCAGGCTGTCGAAACGTAGGCCGTCCAGCATGCCGTCGAGATGCTTGGTGATGCCGGGGCCGCCCTGGACGGCGAGGCCGTGGGGTTTGTTGATGACGATGATCTGGTCGTCGCGGTAGACGACCATCTCTTCCAGTTCGCGGGCGATCGCGGGGTCACCGAGGCTCGGTTGCGGCTTGGGGGGCGGCGAATCCGGCATCG
>JAATGE010000554.1 GCA_015654825.1 Rhodospirillales bacterium | reverse complement strand
CGCAGTCGTGCATGGCCAGGTTGGCCTCGTAGGTGCCGTGCATGCCGAGCATGCCGAGGAATTGCGGATCGCCGGCGGGGCAGGCGCCGAGGCCCATCAGCGTGCTGGTGCACGGAAAACCGGTGGTGCGCACGAACTCGGTCAGCAATGTCGCGGCAGCGGGACCGGCGTTGATAACACCGCCGCCGCTATAGATCACCGGCCGCTTCGCGCGCTTCAGGGCCGCGACGGCACGCGCGATGGCGGTGGGATCGGGCTCGGTGACCGGTCGGTAGCTGCGATGCGGCGCATCCGACGGCGGCGCGTAGGGCGCCGGCGCGATCAGGATGTCCTTCGGCAAATCGACCACCACGGGACCGGGCCGGCCGCTGCGCGCGACATAGAACGCGTCGTGCACGATCCGCGCGAGGTCCTCGCTGCGCTTGACCAGGTAATTATGCTTCGTCGCGGGCCGGGTAATGCCGGTGGTGTCGGCTTCCTGGAACGCGTCGTTGCCGATCAGGTGGGTCGGCACCTGGCCGGTCAGGCAGACCACGGGAATGCTGTCCATCAGCGCGTCGACCAGGCCGGTGACGGCGTTGGTGGCGCCCGGGCCGCTGGTGACCAGCACGACGCCGACGCGGCCGGTGCTGCGCGCATAGCCCTCGGCGGCGTGCACCGCGGCCTGCTCGTGGCGCACCAGGATGTGGCGGATTTCGTTCTGCTGGAACAGCGCGTCGTAGATCGGCAACACGGCGCCACCGGGATAGCCGAAGATCACCTCCACCCCCTGATCCTTCAGGGCGCGCAGCAGGATTTGGGCTCCGCTGGAGTGGGGGGTGGTCACTTCGACGCTCCGGTTCAGGCCGGGGGTCTTACGTTCCGTGCTGCGGCGCGTCAACCGGCAAAGGCAAAAAGTTTTCCAGGCCGGGTATATTTCTTTCCGGAAATTGCTTATCCGAGGTAATTCGGGCAATGATTACCCTGGTATCGCTTATTGGCGCCAGCATGTGGTGGCGAAACCACGTTGCCTGGCGCTTGGTGTACTGCGCCGTGACCTGCTCGGCGCGGGTTGCGGCCTCGGCGAGGGTCAGCTCGCCGCGCAGATGGGCCGCCAGTTCGGGCACGCCGTGGGCGCGCATCGCCGGCAACGCCGGGTCCAGCCCGAGCGAAACGAGGGCGCGCACTTCCCCGAGCGCGCCGTCGCGCAGCATGGCGGCGAACCGCAGGGCGATGGCGGCGCGCAGCTCGGCGCGCGGCGGATCCAGCCGGATGGCCCTGAAACGCCATGGGGCGGGCGGCAGCGCGGGGGCCGACTGCCACTCGGCCAGGCCGCGCCCGGTGCCACGCAGCACCTCCCAGGCGCGCGCCACGCGCTGGCTGTCGGTCGGGCGCAGGCGCGCGGCACTGGCGGGGTCGAGCCGGGACAGCTCGGCGTGCAGGGCTTCGGGCCCGATATCGGCGAGCCGCGCCCGCGCCTCTGTCCGTGCCTCCGGGCCAGGATCGGGAATGTGCGCCAGGCCGTGCGTCAGCGTGGAGAAATACAGGCCGGTGCCGCCGCAGAGGATCGGCAGGCTGCCGCGCGACTGCGCTTCCTGCATGGCCAGCAGCGCGGCCCCGCGCCACCAGGCGGCGTTGCCGGGGTTTTCCGCGGCGCGCACGCCGTAGAGCGCATGCGGCACCGCGGCTTCCTCGGCCGCGGTCGGGCGCGCCGTGATGACCCGCAGCTCGCGATAGGTCTGCATGGCGTCGGCGTTGATGATGGTGCCGCCGCATCGTCGGGCGATCGCCAGCGCGAGAGCGGATTTGCCGCTGCAGGTCGGGCTGGCGACGATCAGGGCCAGGGGGTTGTCCCGCGGGGACGGCACTGCCATGGGCGGGGGCATGAGCTACGTCCTGACCCTGGTTGCCGACCGCCGCGCCACAACGCTGACTGCCGCTACCGTCGACCGCGTGCGCGCGTCGGTGGGGGGCAGCGAGGCGCCGCGGGTGCTCTGCGAGGGCGAGGCCGCCGAACTGCGCGTGTGGCAGGCGCCGGACCTGGCGGTGGCGCGGGCGGCGCTGGAGGGGGCCGCGATCGACGTTCTGTGCACAAGCGGCCGCGGCCGGCGCCGCGGCCTGCTGGTCGCCGACATGGACAGCACGATCGTCACCGGCGAGACGCTCGATGAACTCGCGGAATATGCCGGATTGGGGGAGCAGATCGCCGCCATTACGCGGCGCAGCATGAACGGGGAAATCGATTTCCGCGAGGCGCTGCGGGCGCGGGTTGCCATGCTGAAGGGGCTTGAGCTCGGGGCGCTGGAAAAGACCTGGGCGCGGACCGAGCTCACGCCGGGCGCCAAAACGCTGGTGGCGACGATGCGCCGGCATGGCGCGCTGACCGCGCTGGTCAGCGGCGGGTTCACGTTCTTCACCGCGCGGGTGGCGGCCTTGTGCGGCTTCGACCAGCATCGCGCCAACGTGCTGCTGGACGACGGCACGGCACTGACCGGGGCCGTCGCGGAGCCGATCCTCGGCAGCGACACCAAGCTGGCGACGCTGCACGAAATGGCCGCGCTGCGCGGCGTCAGCCTGCGGGCGACGCTGGCGGTCGGCGACGGCGCCAACGACCTGCCGATGCTGAAGGCGGCCGGGCTGGGGATTGCATATCGCGCCAAACCGGTCGTGGCCGGCGAGGTCGCGAACCGGGTCGATCACGCGGACCTGCGGGCGCTGCTGTTCGCCCAGGGGTTTTCAGTGGGGGATTTCGTCGAGGAGTGAGGCCAGGGGCTCTGCGCCATAAGCGCTAGGGTAAGGAGTATCGAACGAAATCAATTAGTTGAATTCTAATGGCTTCGCCGACCAAGGGGCTCCGCCCCCTGGACCCAAGACGGCGTGCCGCCGCTGTCGTTCGCGCTGCG
>JAATGE010000533.1 GCA_015654825.1 Rhodospirillales bacterium | reverse complement strand
TTGACGACCTCAAAGACGCGATCGAGAGCTTCCTGGCAGAGAACAACCAAGACGCACGCCCATTCAAATGGACAAAAAAGCCGAACGAAATTCTGGCGGCGGTAAAAAGAGGGCACCAAGTGTTAGATTCTATCCACTAGTTTCGCGATCTGCGCGCGCAAAACGGCGGCCGTCTGTTCGGGGGAATGCGCGCCTGCGCGGTACTGCCTGTTGAGCGCAGCGATTTCCCGCAAGGAATAGCCCAGAGATTGCTGCAGCACGATCATTCGCGCCGCCGTGACGTCCTGCGGCCCAAAAAGCTGATAGGGATTCCTGCCGCCCCTGGCAGTGCGGGCGGGGCTCAGCAGCCCTTTGCGCACGTAGAAGCGGATCGTGTCGGGCGACAGACCCGTCTCCCTGGAAAATTCCGAAATCAACATCGTGGAAGCTCTTGACCATGGACTAAGGTCCACAGTTATGGGGCTAGCCTGTCAGAAATTGGAGATACAAAATGACCGGCGTTTCTTCCCCCCTACCGCGGGTTGCATTCGGATCGGACGGTCCTCTGATCGGCGTCCAGGGTCTTGGCTGCATGGGCATCAGCGAATTTTATGGTGAGACCGACGAGGTCGAATCCCGCGCGACGCTGGAGCGGGCGCTGGAACTGGGCGTCACGCTGTTCGACACCGCCGACATGTATGGCATGGGCGCCAACGAGGCGTTTCTGGCGCCCTTCGTGCGCGCGCATCGGGATCGCGTGGTGATCGCCACCAAGTTCGGGTATGCCCGATCGGTCGAGCGACCCGACGATTGGAGCCTCGACAATCGGCCTGCATTCATTCGCGGGGCGCTCGAGCGATCGCTCAAGAGGCTCGGCGTAGACACGATCGATCTCTATTATATGCACCGCCGCGATCCCGGCGTGCCGCTGGAGGACAGCGTCGGCGCGATGGCGCGCTTCGTCGAGGAGGGCAAGGTTCGTTCGCTCGGGCTCTGCGCGGTCAGCGCGGATGAATTGCGGGTGGCGCATGCTGTGCACCCGATCGCGGCGCTGCAATCCGAATGGTCGATCTTCACGCGCGATATCGAACGCGATGTGATCCCGGCCGCCGTCGAACTGGGTGTGACGGTCGTGCCCTATTCGCCGCTTGGTCGCGGCATGTTGACGGGCCGAACCTTTGACGCGGCGCTGGGAGCCGATGATGCCCGCCAGAATTTCCCACGGTTCTCGGCGGAGAATCGGAATGCCAATGCGCGGCTTGTCGAACGGATCGAGTCGGTGGCTGCCGGCATGAGCGTAACACCGGCGCAACTCGCGCTGGCCTGGCTCTATGCGCGCGCGGCCGACATGGGGGTGGCTTGCGTGCCCATTCCGGGCACACGCAAACGCAAGCGTCTTGAAGAGAATCTGGCTGCGGCTGCGCTTCGCCCCGGTGAAGACGCCATGCAGGCGCTTGCTCCCCTTGCCGCAGCCGTGCAGGGCGTGGCGGTGTGATGTCTGCCGTACGCCACATCGAATCCCCGGGCGCGGCACCTCCCGGCCGGTTTGGTCGGCGTGGGCCTTCACGAAGCACGGGCGGGCGGTGGCGCGGGCGACATAGGCGCGACAGGCGGAATGTTCCGCCAAACCTTCGAAGCGGTCGACCAGGCGCAGTACGTCGGCCATCAGGATGTCGGCGACGGAAAAGGTGCCGGCGAGCCATTCGCGGCCTGCCAGGACTGGTTCCAGGTGCTGCAGCCGCGCCTTGAGGAACGTGTTCAAACGTTGCCATGCCGGCGTATTGCCGGTGTCGCCGGAGAACGCCAAAATGGACCAGGGCAGGCTCGCCATCTCGACCGAATTGAGCGCGGCGAACAGCCATTCCAGGGCCGTGCTGCGATTGCGCGGTTCGGCCGGCAACAGCGCGTCACTGCGTTCGCCCAGATGCAAGCGGCATGAAATCCGCGACTGACTGCGCCGGATCGTTCGTGGCCCGGGGGCATTGCCCCCGGGGACTGGTGTTCCCACCGAAACGGGAACAATTAACAAAAGTTTTTGCTTCTTTTTACAAAAAGAAGTGCTTTCTTCTTGTTCTTTTTTGAAAAGAACCAAGAAACTTTTGTATATTGGAGTGCGATCACGCTGCGTCGCCGGCTGGCGCGGCTTGTTGTGTGCTGCCGGCTCGTGTGACCGCGCCGAAAATGGCCGCGGCCGCAACGACGACGAGGGCGGTGATGGCAAAGCCGTCCGCGGCCGACAGGGCGAACAGCGTGGTCGTTCCGGATACGAGAACGGGACCGACGGCCGTGCCGACGTCACCGGCGGTGCGGTTGGCGCCGGCGACGGTGCCCGTGGCTTCGCGTGGAACGCCTTGCAGCGCCACTGAGCCCGCCGCCGGCACCAGCGCCCCGGTGCCGATCATGACCAGTGCCGTGCCGATCCAGAGCGCCCACAGCGTCGGCATGAGCCACATCAGCAGCATGCCCACGAGGGAGAGCGCGGCGGCGATCCAAAGCACGCCGGCGGCGCTCCACTTGTCGATCAGCTGGGCGTTGATCGGCAGCAGCGCCAGGTTGCACGCGGTGCCGACGCCGATGATCAGGCCGTAACGGTCCGGTGAGAGGGCGAGCACCGCGGTCGCAACGGCCGGCACCGAAATCCAGGATACCGTGATGCGGGCGAGAAAACCGGCGAAGGTCATGACCGCGCCGCCGGCCAGGTTACGCGTCAGCCGGAAGGCGCCGCCCTGCTTTCGGGCTGGCCCGGGGTGGGCGGGCAGCAGCAGCGTGACCGGCACCGCGGCAAGGCCGAGCAGCGCTTCGGAGAAAAACGGCGAACGCGGTCCGAATGCGGACACGGCGTAACCGCCGACGACGGGCCCGGCCGAGTAGGACAGCAGCAGCGCGCCCTGGAACCAGGACTGCGCCGCGCCGCGCCGTTCCGGGCCGGCATTGTTCACCAGGGCGGTCATGGAAGCTGTCGAAAATATCGAAATGCCTGCGCCCTGCAGCACAACCGAGAAGATCAAGCCGCCATAACCGAAATCGGGGCAGCCGAGCAGGCCGCCGACGATCAGCAGTCCCAGTCCGACCAGCGCCGCGAGGCGGGTGCCGACGCGGTCGATGGCCAGGCCGGATGGCAGCGAGAGTAGCAGCCTTGCCAGCCCGAACGAGGAGACGAGCGCGCCGTGGGCCACGGCGGGCAGGCCCTTCGTCAACAGCGGCACCGACGGGATCAGAATGCCGATGCCGAGCGAGGCCGCGCACGCGGCGATCACACTGGCGCTGGTGCTGCGGCGAGCGGTGAACGGAAAGCTCGTCATGAGCAGCGTCGCCCGT
>JAATGE010000490.1 GCA_015654825.1 Rhodospirillales bacterium | reverse complement strand
GGCCTGCCGATAGCAACTGGACTGCATTTTTCGCTCAGTACCGCGTCACTCAGCATTTTTGGTCACGACACGGCCCACGCAGACGCTCCTGTGATCGCGCTCTGGAATGCTGTACCGACGACACGTGTGGGCCAGTGGCAGGGCCCCCATCCGGTGCGCCCCTGAATTGGAACTACATACCAAGTCTATTTTGGAAACCATGAGGCTATACCATTGACTAGCGGTTTGAATGAGACTGGCTTCGAACACCGGTGGCTCCGCCGCCCGGACCCAAGACGGCCTGCCGCCGCTGTCGCTCGCGCTGCGCGGCACCAATCATCTTTGCCCAAGGTAGCTGCTTGTCCCGCAGGATCTTGAAATGACTGAAGTCATAAACCCCCTCGCAGGAAAGCCGGCACCGCCGTCGCTTCTAGTCAACGTGCCACGACTGGTCTCCGCTTACTTCACCGGCAAGCCTGACCCAGCCGTAGCGGCCCAACGAATTGCGTTCGGCACATCCGGCCATCGTGGCTCGGCCTTCGACAACAGCTTTAATGAAAACCATATCCTGGCGGTCTGCCAGGCGATATGTCAGCACCGCAATCGGCACGGAATCACGGGACCGCTATTTATTGGAATCGACACGCATGCGCTGTCTGAGCCGGCATTGGCAACGACGCTCGAAGTACTGGCGGCAAATGGTGTCGATGCGATGATCGACGAGCACGGAGGATACACGCCAACTCCGGTTATTTCACACGCCATCCTGGCCTATAATCGGGGCCGCGCAAACGGCTTCGCTGATGGAATCGTCATCACGCCATCACACAACCCGCCGGAAGACGGCGGCTTCAAGTATAACCCTCCGCACGGGGGCCCGGCTGATACCGAAATTACCGCATCGATCGAACGCGCGGCGAACGCTTTGCTCGAACAGGATCTGCGCGACGTTCAGCGCATACCCTATGAACGTGCGCACCGATCTCCTTGCGTGCATCGGCATGATTTTGTGCGTCCATATGTGGCGGACCTGAGCAACGTTGTCGATATGGAGACCATCCGCACGTCTGGCCTCACACTTGGCATCGATCCTCTTGGCGGCGCAAGCGTATCATTCTGGGGCCGCATTATAGAGACCTACGGCATCGCGGCGACGATCGTCAACAATGCGATCGATCCGACGTTCCGGTTTATGACCGTCGACTGGGATGGAAGGATACGAATGGATTGCTCGTCACCCTACGCAATGGCCGGGCTGATTGCGATGCGTGATGGTTTCGACATCGCGTTCGGTAACGATACCGATGCCGACCGGCATGGCATTGTAACGCGATCCACCGGCCTGATGAACCCGAACCACTACCTTAGTACCGCGATACACTATCTCTACAATGCACGTCCCGGTTGGCGGCCGGCTTGCGCCGTAGGCAAGACCGTTGTCAGCAGCAGCATGATTGATCGGGTAGTCGCACAGCTGGGCCGTAGCCTTATCGAAGTACCCGTGGGTTTCAAATGGTTCGTCGAAGGCCTGTCGAATGGTTCGCTTGGATTTGCCGGCGAGGAAAGCGCTGGCGCGTGCTTCCTGCGACGCGATGGATCGACCTGGACCACCGACAAGGACGGGATAATCCTGGGCCTACTCGCAGCCGAAATCACTGCCGCGCGCAAACGGGACCCTGGCAAGATCTTCGATGATCTTACTCATGCGCTGGGAACTCCATTCTATGAACGGGTCGACGCACCGGCCACTCGCGAGCAAAAGCAGATATTGAAAACAGTTTCGTCCGAACAAATAGGTATTACCGAGCTTGCCGGCGAACCTGTCGTGGCAAAACTTACGGTAGCGCCTGGCAACAAGGCTCCGATCGGCGGAATAAAGGTGATTGCCAGGAGCGGGTGGTTCGCCGCCCGGCCGTCAGGCACCGAGGACGTGTATAAAATCTACGCCGAAAGCTTCCTCAACGAGGGCCATCTGCGGCAAATCCAGGACGACGGCAAAAACGCAGTCGCACAACTGTTCGCGACGGCGTCCGCGGGCTAGGACTTGTTTTCCTCACGCCACCAGAGCCTCATTCGCTCGAGGGGACGCGCGGGGACGATTGACAGCGGGCGGGAATCCTCGCCACCCTATCGTAAGCGTCCTGGGGTGGAAATGATGCGGCAGCTCCTTCTGGCGTGTCTCGGCCTGATCTTGAGTTTGCCGGCAATGGCCGGGCCGCGATTGCGCCCCGTCGAGCCGCCCGCGGGTCCAATTTTCAGCGGCAGTCGTACCTTCGGCAGTCTCACGCTACAGGCATGCTACGGTGGCCGAGCTTTCTGCGGCCAAATCGTCCGCCCACTCGACCCATCCGGCCGCGTGCCCGGCACGATTCCAATAGTTTTCGCGCTGTTTCCTCATACTGATCAGTCTGTGGCGGCATCCGGCACCATTGTCACCCAGGAAGGCGGGCCGGGCGCTCCCAGCATCGGCACGCGCGGCTACTATCTTGGGCTGTATGCGCCGTTACGCGCGACGCGCGACATTCTTATGGTCGACGCACGCGGAACGGGTGGCTCCGGCCTGCTACTGTGCGCGAAGCTGCAACGCCAATGGATCCAGACGCCGCAGGCGGTAGGCGAATGCGGGCAATCACTCGGTGCCGCGGCAGAGCTGTACGGCACTGGGCTTGCGGTACAGGACATGATCGCGGTGCTCGATTCCCTCAATATCGGCATGTTCGACTATTACGGTGACAGTTATGGGACGTTCTTTGGCCAGACCCTGGTCGCGCGCTACCCGCAACGCCTGCGCAGTGTGGTGCTCGACGGGGCCTACCCGGTCATCGGTGAATCACCCTGGTATCCCAGCAATGCTGCCATTCTACGTTTCGGTATCGCCGCGGTTTGTCAACGTGATCCATATTGTGCATCGCTGCCAGGTTCTGCGGCCGACCGGGTCAATGAGCTTCTCAAATCGGTCCGACAACATAAGATCGTTGGTTCGGCGCCGGACGGCGATGGCCAACTCCTGAATGTGACCGCTGATATCTCGACGGTGGGATTGATCCTTTATGGTGGAACGTCCTGGCTGGTGAACTATCGCGATCTCGATGCCGCCGCGCGCGCCTTGCGCGATAATAGTGACACCGCCCCATTGATGCGCCTGGTGGCAGAAAATTTTTCTGCTGACGGACCATCCGGCAATTTCGGCTTCAGCCGCGCGCTTTATTCCGCGGTAGGCTGCATGGACTACCAGCAAATCTACGACATGCGCTCCAGCCTGCCATCGCGCGTACGCCAGCGTGATGCTGCTGTTGCGGCGCAGGAACTCGATGATCCGGGAATCGAAAGCCCGCTCACGATCGCTGAATTCCAACGTGTATCGATCGATACGAGCCTGCTGAACTACTGTCTGGACTGGCCGATGAAGCACCCACCCTACCCGCCGGGCGCGCCAATCCCGAAGAACGCCCATTTCACGACGGCGCCAACGCTGGTGATGAACGGCGAGCTCGACATGCTAACCTCGGCGCCCGACGGCGCGATCGTCGCGGCGCAATTCCCGCACGGCCAGCAGGTTATCATTGCAAATAGTTTTCATGTCGACGCGCTCGGCGATATCGATAATTGCGCTCAGGTGATTGTCCGTAGATTTACCGAAACGTTGGACGCAGGCGATACATCCTGCGCCGCCAAGGTAAAAACCATCCGGCTCGTCCCATTCTTCCCGCTGCACGCGACCGATGCCATTCCCGTCGTCGCGGCCACGGGCAATGCCGCCGGCCCACCGGCGCGGTCGCTCGCCTCCGCCGCGGTCCAGACCGCGGGCGACGCGATGGCGCGCTGGTACATAAACGGCTCCGGCACAGATGTCGGCCTGCATGGTGGCAGCTGGAGCGATTCAGCGCACGGCAACATCACCAGTTTCGCGCTCGAAAACCTGCGGTGGACGCCCGACCTTGCTGTTTCAGGTAGCTTGGTCTGGAACCAACTTACCGGGGTCGTACAAGCGGACCTGCAATTCACCGCCGACGACGGCAGCACCGGAACCGTTGAGGCAAGATGGAACGACCACGACAGCGCGAGGCCGGCGCAGGTGTCGGGCACGGTCGGTGGTGCCGCCCTCGAAGGAACGATGCCGGCCCCATAAGCGCCAAGGCCAGGGCTCTGCCCTGGACCTGCTGGGGCCAGTAGGCCCCAGACCCCGCTGGCACTACGCGGCGTTTCCGGCATCGCGGATAGTCAGTGCCAGCCGGGGCTTTGGGCTTCCGCGCTCCCCAATGTGGCCTCGGGTTTCCGCAATTGACATTTGGATGAAAGGTTAGTCCCCTGGTCTTGTGAAATCAAACAACATCCCCAATGGTCGCGCGTCGCGGTTCCCGCTACAGTTCGCTTTCGGCGTAGAATTTGGCGTCAGCCATCCTCGCATCGCGTTCGCCCATACCTGCCCGTTGTTCCGATTTACTATTGTCCTATCGGCGCACGGCCGCACTAACGCAGGCTGGCGCGGGCCGCGCCCGCGATCATGACCGGCCACCTGATCCATCGGGATGCCGCCAGCACGTTGCCGGAGATCGTTGCGGGTCGCGGAATCGAACTCATCGATAGTACCGGCAAAACCTATCTCGACGCCTGTGGCGGCGCTGCGGTGTCCTGTCTCGGTCACGGCCATCCGGTGATCGCCGCCGCGATCACTGCGCAACTGCACAAGATCGCCTATTCACACACAAGTTTCTTTACCAGCCAACCCGCCGAAGCGCTTGCTGACCGCATCGCATCTGCGACGCCGGGCGACCTCGACCATGTCTACTTCTCCTCCAGCGGCTCGGAGGCGGTCGAGGCGGCGTTGAAAATGGCGCGGCAGTTTCACGTGGAGTGCGGCCAGGCGTCCCGCACCCGGGTTATTTCGCGGCGGCTAAGCTATCACGGAGCTACACTCGGCGCCCTCGCGGTCAGCTTCAATCCGGCTCGTCGGGCGTTGTACGAGGACCTGTTGTTTCCCGTAACATTCATCGAGCCTTGCCATGCCTATAGGAACGCCCTGCCCCACGAGACGGTCCATGCTTATGGCGCGCGCGCGGCTGCCGGGCTGGAAGCCGCAATTCTGCGACATGGGCCACAAACAGTTATGGCATTCATTGCCGAGACGGTAGTCGGCGCCACCGGCGGCGCCATTCCGCCAGCGCCCGGCTATTTTGCCGACATCCGACGCATATGCGACCGGCACGGCGTGTTGCTGATCCTCGACGAGGTCATGTGCGGCGCCGGGCGCACCGGAACATTCCTGTCCTGCGAGCAGGATGGCATTGTTCCGGATATTGTGACGCTGGCAAAAGGGCTCGGCGCCGGCTACCAGCCGATCGCTGCCACCGTCTGCTCGCGGCGCATCTATGATGCCATCGCGTGCGGCAGCGGCGCCTTCCGGCACGGCCAGACCTACAGCGCCCATGCCATAGGGTGTGCGGCGGCCCTGGCCGTGCAGGATGTCGTTGTACAGCAGAACCTGCTTGACCGTGTCATTTCCTCGGGCGCTTACCTGCGCGGCCGCCTGGGCAAGTTCTTCGCGGATCATCCGGCGGTCGGGGACATCCGCGGTCGTGGTCTTCTGCAAGCGATCGAAATTGTCGCCGATCCGCCCACAATGCGGCCATTTTCAGCCCAGCTTGGCCTTGCTGCACGGATAAAAGCTGAGGCCTTTTCCCGTGGCCTGCTCGTCTATCCCGGGCCCGCCGTCGCCGACGGAAGCAGGGGCGACCACGTGCTGCTGGCGCCCCCCTACACCACGACCGACGCCGAACTCGACCGCATTGTTGACATGCTCGGTGCCGCGATCGATGCGGCTCTCGTATCGGTAAGGAAGATCGCCACATGACCCGCGATCCACGCTTCGACATCCTGTTCGAACCGGTGCGGATTGGGCCCGTCGTAGCAAAGAACCGTTTTTATCAGACGCCCCATTGCAACGGCATGGGCTGGACGCAGCCCGAGGCGCTTGCGGCCCTGCGTGGCGTAAAAGCCGAGGGCGGCTGGGCGGTGGTGTGCACCGAGGAAGTCGAAATCCATCCGACCAGCGATTGCGAGCCGTTTCATGAGGGTCGCCTTTGGGACGACGACGACATTCCCGCGTTGGCGCGGATGGTCGAGGCGGTTCATGCACACGATGCGCTGGCCGCCATCGAAATCATGCATCATGGCGCGTCCTGCGCGAACTGGGGAACCCGGGAGGCGCCGCTCGCACCCTCGCACCGCCCGATTATTTACTATGCCCCCGTTCAAGCCCGCGCCATGGACAAGTCCGATATCCGTGCGCTGCGTCGCTGGCATCGCGACGCCGCGATCCGGGCACGCCGTGCCGGCTTCGACATTGTCTATGTCTACGCCACGCAGGATCTCAGCATCGCCATGCACTTCCTGCAGGCCCGCAAGAACGTCCGCACTGACGAATATGGCGGCTGCTTGGAAAACCGGGTCCGGCTGTTGCGCGAAATCATCGAGGATACGAAAGACGCGGTTGGCGATCGCTGCGCCGTCGCAGTGCGTCTCGGTGTGGACGAATTGATCGGCCCGTCCGGCATCACCCATGACGGCGAAGCACACGACATCGTCGCCATGCTCGCCGAGCTTCCCGATCTTTGGGACGTCAATCTTTCAACATGGGCAAATGACAGCCAGACATCCCGCTTTTCGCGCGAAGGTTTTCAGGAGCACTACACAAGCTTCGTCAAGCGATTGACGACGAAGCCAGTGGTCGGCGTCGGCCGTTTTACTTCGCCGGACAGCATGGTATCGCAAATTCGCCGTGGCATCCTGGATTTTGTCGGTGCCGCGCGCCCGTCGATTGCGGACCCATTTCTACCTGTCAAGATCCAGGAGGGCCGCATTGACGACATTCGCGAATGTATCGGCTGCAACATCTGCGTCTCAAGCGACTACACCTCCACAAATTTACGCTGCACGCAGAACCCGACGATGGGCGAGGAATGGCGCCGCGGCTGGCACCCGGAACGCATTCCGAAGAAAGGATCCGACGGATCGGTTCTGGTAATCGGTGCTGGTCCGGCCGGGCTCGAAGCGGCGCTCGCCGCCGCGCGGCGTGGCTACGAGGTGCACCTCGCCGAAGCCGGCAGCGAGCTCGGCGGTCGCGTCGAACGCGAATCCTCGTTGCCTGGCCTTGCCGAATGGCGGCGCGTGCGCGACTGGCGCGTCGGTCAGCTGACCAAGCTCGCGAATGTCCGCATCTATCGCGAGAGCCTCATCGAGCCAGACCACGTGCTTGGCTTCGGGGCCACGCACGTCATCATCGCCACCGGCGCCACCTGGCGAAGCGACGGGGTCGGTCGGGAAAACGGCGCGGCCGTTCGCGGTTTCGACGGAGCCGATATTTTTACACCCGATCACATCATGTCGGGCCGCATGCCGGCAGGCCCCGTGTTGATATTCGACGACGACCATTACTACATGGGCGGCGTCATCGCTGAGCGCTGCCGGGAGGCCGGTCTGCCCACCACGCTGGTCACGCCGGCCGCGATCGTTTCTGCCTGGACCACCAACACGCTTGAAGCGCTTCCGATCGCGCGCCGGCTCGCGGGCCTCGGCGTCGAAATTGTGCCTTACACCAACGTCGTCGGATTTTCCGCAAGCTCGGTTCTTTTGCAAAGCAGCCTGACCGGCGCGATTTCCTCTCGGCAGGCCGCAAGCGTAATTACCGTCACCGCCCGATTGCCGGTCGAGGAGCTTTTCCTCGCACTCGAATCGCGCGGCGAGGATCTCGGAAAAGCGGGCATCGCGAGCCTCGCCCGCGTCGGCGACTGTTTCGCGCCAAGTACGATTCAACAGGCGGTGTACAGCGGCCACAAGCACGCACGCGGCCTCGACGCGGCAGGGCCGGAAGAACTTCGCAAGCGTGAATTACCTTCCATGGAAGCGCGATGGACCCACGTCGCCTGATCGGCATGGGATTGGCAATTGCCTGTGCCGCGGCGGCACCGCGCGCGCGGGACCTCGGCGTGCCGTTCGAGGGTACACCAGGTCCGCTCAATGCCATCACGGACATCAAGGGCGTCGAGGTCGGCCAGGTCACCCTGATCGCCGGCAACGGAAAGCTTGAGATCGGTAAAGGCCCGATCCGAACCGGCGTAACCACCATCCTGCCGCGCGGGCGCGGCGGCGAGCCCGTCTACGGCGGCACGTTCGACTTGAACGGCAATGGCGAAATGACCGGCCAGGCCTATCTTACCGATATCGGCACGATCGACGGCCCGATTGGCATCAGCAATACCAACGCGATCGGCCAGGTCTATGCGGGCATCATGCAATGGTCGCAGCACGCCATCGGCCACACCGCGACGCCGGTCGTCGCTGAAACTTGGGACGGATGGCTCAATGACATCGAGGGATTTCACGTGCAGCCAACCGACGCAATCCGCGCGCTCAACGCGGCACATGGCGGCGCGGTGGAGGAAGGCAATGTCGGCGGTGGAACTGGTATGGTATGCTTTGGTTTCAAGGGCGGCATCGGCACCGCGTCGCGGCGCATCCAAGCCGGCGGCCACGGCTACACGGTCGGCGTGCTGGTCCAGTGCAATACTGGCGATCGCAAGACGTTGCGCATTGCCGGCGTTCCGGCGGGCGAGGCGTTGGCCGATCGCTGGCTACCTTGTTACGATCCCGCCCTGGCGCCGCCGCAAAAAATGCCGAAATGCCGGAATGACGGCAGCGTCGGCCAGAAACGCCCCGATCATGGATCGATCATCATCGTTGCCGGTACCGACGCACCGCTCACCCCCACCCAGCTCACCCGCGTCGCCAAGCGTACGGCACTCGGCCTCGCCCGTCTCGGCTCCTACGCCGGCAACGATTCGGGCGACCTGATGCTTGCCTTCAGCACCGCGGCCGCGCAAGTGAACCACGTGGATCAGACGCAGGCGCCGCCGATCGCCCAGTTGGCGAACCAGGCGGTCGATCCGGTTTTCGAGGCTACCGTCGAGGCCACCGAGGAGGCGATCGTCAATGCAATGGTGGCCGCGCGCACCATGACCGGCATCGACGGCATGCGCTATTTCGCCATTCCCCGTGACGAGCTCATCAAGCTTCTAAGACAATATGGCAGGCACGCACCATGACGCCTAGCGAAATCGCCGCATTGCCGCGAGTGACCTACACCAACCTCGGCGACGATTTTTCGCCGGTGCACGCGCATATCGATGCTACGCTGCACGACACGGAACAGCGTCTGCTCGGGAGGCAGCACACACATCTGATCGGCGGCAAGCCTGTCGCCGAGGGGCCACCCACCGCGGTTCGAAGCCCGATCCACGACGCGATTATTCTTGGCGAGTTTCCGATCGCCGCACCCGGCCAGGTCGCGTCGGCGATCGCCGCGGCCCGTGCGGCGGCCCCCGACTGGCGCGCGCGTACCTTTCCGTCACGCATCGGATTTTTGCGGGCAGGCGCCCGCGCACTGGCGGCGAAGAAATATGAAATCGCCATTGCCTGCCTGATCGAAGTCGGCAAGTCACGCCTCGAGGCAGTCGGCGAGGTCGAGGAAGCGATCGATCTTATCGAATATTATTGCACGGAAATGGAGCGGCACAATGGATTTGCCATGGCCCGTCCGGCTGCGATCAGTGGCGAAACATCCACCCTGACCTTGCGCCCCTATGGGGTATTCGCCGTCATTTCACCCTTCAACTTCCCGGTGGCTCTCACGCTGGGCATGACAGCAGCCGCGCTGATCGCCGGCAACACCGTGGTGCTGAAACCCGGCGAGGCGAGCGGCCTGACCGCCTCGCTGCTGGTGTCCTGTCTGGCTGAAGGCGGTCTACCCGACGGTGTACTGAACCTGATATTCGGCAACCGCCAAACCGGCCAGGCGCTCACCGCCGGGGACGTAGACGGCATCGCCATCACCGGCAGCCACGCCGCCGGCATGGATATCCACCGCAGGATCGCAGGCGGCAGCTACGCCCGCCCGGTGCTGGCTGAGATGGGCGGCAAGAACCCTGCCTTTGTCACGCACTCCGCCAACCTGGAGGATGCCGCGCTCGG
>JAATGE010000613.1 GCA_015654825.1 Rhodospirillales bacterium | reverse complement strand
CGCGTCCAGATAATCCGGAAACGATTCCCAGTTCCATGGTACACCTTCCGCCATCACAACGTCTGGGATGTCCTCCACGCCCTCCATCAGTTTGATGACAAGCTGGTGGTCGCCGGGGCGGACAGGCGCAAACCCAACGCCGCAATTGCCCATGACCACCGTAGTGACACCGTGATCCGAAGAAGGGGCAAGGGTGTGCTCCCAGGTGACCTGTCCATCGTAATGGGTATGTACGTCTACGAAACCCGGTGTCACAATCATGCCAGCAGCATCGACTTCCTCAACACCGGTCGCGAGATTTTCTCCAACGGCGGCAATACGCCCGTGCCTGACGGCAACATCCGCCCGAAACGGCGTCTTGCCCGTGCCGTCCACGACAGTGCCCCCGCGGATAACCAGGTCGTAGATCTCGCTCATGGCGTTCTCCCAATCACACCAAATTCGCACACTCAAGCCGGTGACGCAGCACCACTATTGAACGGGTTCGAACAGCGCCGCGGCTCCCATGCCACCCCCAACGCACATTGTAACGACCGCAAAACGCGCGCCACGACGGGCACCCTCGATAAGAACGTGACCCGTGAGCCGGGACCCGGACATGCCGAACGGATGGCCAATCGAAATAGCGCCGCCATTGACGTTCATCTTGCGAGGATCAATGCCGAGCTGATCGCGTCAATAAATGACCTGCACGGCGAAAGCCTCGTTCAACTCCCAAAGGTCTATGTAATCAACAGTCAGCCCACATCGCTTCAACAGTTTGGTCACCGCGAAAACAGGCCCTATACCCATTTCGTCCGGGTTCACGCCAACAGCTTCGAAACCTCGATACAGGCCCATGATCGGAAGGTCGCGGCGGGCGGCCTCGTCTGCGTCCATCACCACGCACACAGACGCGCCGTCGGAAAGCTGGCTGGAATTGCCAGTGGTAATGAAATTGCCTTCGCCGGCCACCGGTTTCAGCCGCGCCAACGCTTCCAACGTTGTCCCAGGCCGGTTGCCTTCATCCTGAGTGAGCGTTACGGCCTCGCGGCCGACAATCGCGCCGGATTTATCGATGATGTTTCGCTCGGTCGTGATAGGAACGATCTCATTGTCGAAAGCGCCGCGCTTTTGGCCAACATCGGTACGTCGTTGGCTTTCAACGGAATATTCATCCTGTGCTTCCCGGCCAATCCGGTAGCGGCGGGCGACGTTGTCTGCTGTCCTTATCATGGGCCAGTAGATTGCGGGCACATGCTCGTTCAGCCAACAATCATTAGCACGAAACTTGTTGCGATGCGCGTCAATAAGCGATACTGAATCCAACCCGCCGGCAATCATCAACCGGCCTTCACCCGCGCGAATGCGCTGTGCCGCCATGACGATCGTTTGCAGGCCGGAGGAGCATTTTCGGTCCACGGTGACGCCGGGCACGGTGTCCGGCAGGCCGGCGCGCAGCGCGCATTGACGCGCGATGTTGGAGCCGGTGGCACCTTCCGGCCGCGCCGTACCGAGCAAAACATCCTCGATTTCATCGGCGTCCAACTGGGCACGATCCAGCACCGCGGAGATCACATGCGCCCCGAGTGTGGCGCCGTGGGTGTCGTTCAGCGCGCCTCGGTACGCGCGGCCGATCGGCGTTCGGGCGGTCGTGACAATGGCGGCGTCTCGCATGAATTTCCTGGCACGGCTGGCACGGCGTGAAAGTGACATGCGCACGGTCGCAACTCGCGAACAGCGCCAAAGGCCCGCTATCGTGAGTGCGATGGAGGCTTACGTCCGCTTGCCGGCTGTAGCGGGTCACAGCATGCCGTCCCGCATGCGGCGATGGGGTCAGTATGTCGGTCGAATACTCTGTTGAGGGCGGCCTAGGGATCGTAACCCTGAACCGGCCGGAGAAAAAAAACGCTATCACCATGGCGATGCGCATTCGTCTGTGGGAGATCTTCGAGCAGATCGGCGAGGACGACGGGATCCGTGCGGTAATTTTCACCGGTGCCGGAGCGGATTTTTGTTCCGGTATGGATGTCGCCGAAATGGGCGGCGGCGGCGTACCGGGATCGATGATGCGGATGCGCAGATTACACCGCATTTCCAAAGCAATCCTCAACCTGAAGAAACCAACCATCGCCGCGGTGCAAGGCGTCTGCATGGGCGTGGGCTGGAGCTACGCCATGGCATGCGATCTCATGATCGCCGATGAGACGGCCCGATTCGCGCAGGTGTTTCGTAACATAGCCCTGTGCCCCGATGGCGGAGCGGTGTGGTTATTGCGCCAACAACTTGGCGCCATGCGGGCGAAGGAAATTGTGTATTCCGGCCGCACGGTGCGCGCCGAGGAGGCGCGGCAGCTCGGCCTGGTAATTGAAACGACGCCGCCAGGCGGCGCCCTGGCGCGCGCCAGAGAGATGGCCGTGGGATTTGTCGATGGCCCCACCTTGGCATTCGGAATGGCAAAGCGACAATTCGAATTGGCAAGCAATTTGTCGTTTGAGCAATTCCTGGAAGCGGAATTCAGCATGCAACCGGTCATGAGCCGCACCGAGGACCATGAGGAGGGTATTGCCGCTTTCAAGGAAAAGCGAAAACCGCAATTCCGGGGCGCCTGAACGTGACGGAAATACATCCAGAAGCCGAATATCGCGCTCATCTGGCGAAACGGCGGTTTATGATTCAGCGCAGCGCGTCAACCGGGCGCCACGTGTTCTATCCTCGTATCATGGCGCCCGGAACCGGCGAAACGGATCTTGAATTTGTTGCGGCGAGTGGCCACGGAACCGTTTACTCCACGACCGTAGTGCGCCAGAAGCCGCCCACGCCATGCTATAATGTCGCGCTGATCGACTTGGCGGAAGGACCACGCATGATGGCCCGTGTAATCGGCCTCGCCGCCGACGATGTCCGCATCGGCATGCACGTGAAAGCGCGAATTATCGAGGAGGAAGGTGCACCACTGGTGGTGTTCGAACCGGCATGAATGGCGCAGGATTTCCGCGCGGCAAAGCCGCGATCGTGGGT
>JAATGE010000317.1 GCA_015654825.1 Rhodospirillales bacterium | reverse complement strand
GCCTTTGACAGGTCAAAATTTAAGGCCGTTGGTATCAGCCATGGACATCGCTCCACCGCGCTCGCAGCGGCGCCAGCCGCTCCGTCACAATCCGCAGTCCCCCCACGCGCCCCCCGCGGCGCAAGCCAAACCCGCCGCGCAGGCGCCCCACCGCCCGAAAAAATTTCCCCCCACCCCCCAAAATCCGCCATTGACAGCGCTATCATTTACCCCGTAACTCCCCTCCCAACATATTCGGTTTCCAAGCGTTCCCGCACCGGAACTCCAAAGTTTCGTTGCGATAGGCTAGCGACACGCCTCGCGCCGCCCAACAGCGCCCTATCGCCCGCATGAACCGCCAGGGACCCCGGATCCGCCTGCCGCCTTCCACGCCTTCTTCAAGGGGAAAATCATGACGCCTCCGGTAACAAATTCGGCCGCCCTGCGTGCGCTCCTGTTGGCCACATCCATCGCACCCGCCCTGTTCGCGGCCCCCGCCCACGCCAAACCGGCCTTCCGCGTCATCCACAGCTTCACCGGCGGCAATGACGGCACCAACCCCAACCAGCTCACCGCCTACCAGAGCGACCCGAACGACCCCTCCAGCTGGGCGCTCTACGGCACCGCCCGCCACGGCGGCGGCGCCGCCGGCGGCGCAAACTGCAACGGCGAAGGCGGCTGCGGCGTCGTCTTCCAGCTCGCCAAAACCCCCGGCAAGAACACCTGGCGCGAAACCCGCCTACACGTCTTCAGCGCCGGCGCCAAGGATGGCGACAGCCCCTACGCCGGCGTCGTCTTCGACAAATCCGGCGCGCTCTACGGCACCACCGGCTATGGCGGTAAGAAAACCGGCAACGGCCACGGCACCGTCTTCCGCCTGACCCGCCCCGCCTCCGGCCGCGGCTTCTGGAAGGAAACCGTGCTCACCCGTTTCCCCGCCGCATCAAACGGTGAAGTCCCGGTCGCCGGCGTCACCATCGGCGCCAGCGGCGAAATCTACGGCACCGCCTGGCACGGCGGCGCCAACAACTACGGCACGATCTTCCAGCTCACCCCGCCCGCACCCGGCGCCACCGCCTGGACCCAGTCGGTGCTGTACAATTTCACCGGCAACGCGGATGGCGGCTTCCCCGAAGCACCGCTCCTCGTCGACGCCACCGGCGCGCTCTACGGCACCGCGAATTTCGGCGGCGCCTGGGGCAACGGCACGGCGTTCAAGCTAACCCCGCCCGCCGCCGGCCAAACCGCCTGGACCAACACGGTACTCACCAGTTTCGACGGCCCCCACGGCGTCTGGCCGAGCGCCGTCATGGTCGCCGATGCCTCCGGCGCGCTCTACGGCACCACCACGCTCGGCGGCTATCACGGCGAGGGCGCAATCTTCAAACTGACGCCCCCCGCCGCCGGCCAGACCGCATGGACCGAAACGGTTCTCTACAGCTTCACCGGCGGCACCGACGGCGGCACCGCCGGCAACCCCGTCCTGCTCGATGCCTCGGGCGCGCTCTACGGCGTCACCGGCACCGGCGGCGACCTGTCCTGCTCGCGCGACACCGGCTGCGGCGTCGTGTTCAAGCTGACGCCCCCCGCCGCCGGCCAGACCGCATGGACCGAAACGGTCCTGCACGCCTTCTCCGGCCCCGACGGCGCCTCGGGCCAGGGCGTGCCCGCCGCCGGCCTCGTCGCCGGCCCGGACGGCGTGCTCTACGGCTCGGTCTATTTCGGTGGCAAATCCGACAACGGCACGGTGTTCGAAATCACCCCCTGATCCGCGCCCACCAACCCTTCCTCGCGACATTTCCCCAGGGAACCCTTCCGATGAGTCCAGCAATGTTTCCAACCCGCGCGCCCGCCATGCGCCGCCTGCTGCACGCCGCCACGTTCGCGCCCGCGCTGCTCGCCGCACCCGCCTCGGCCGCGACCTACAGCGTGATCTACAGCTTCGACGGCGCCGCCGGCGGCGCCTACCCCAACCAGATCACCGCCCACCAGTCCGACCCGAACGACCCCACCACCTGGGCGCTCTACGGAACGACCGTCGGCGGCGGCGACACAACCGGCCGCTATTGCGGCGGCGACGGCGGCTGCGGCGTCGTATTCAAGCTGGCCCCCCCGGCCGCCGGCGCCACCACCTGGGTCGCTACGAACCTGCACCTGTTCGCCGGCGGCCGTGACGGCGTCGGTTCGCAGGCGGGCGTCGCGTTCGACGCCGCCGGCGCGCTCTACGGCACCACCCCGCGCGGCGGCACCGGCACCGACGGCAACACCAACGGCGTCGTATTCCGCCTCGCCCCGCCGCCCGCCGGCAGCACCAGCTGGGCCGAAACGTTCCCCCGCCGCTTCGACGGCACCACGCACGATGCCGCCTATCCCCTCGCCGGCCTGATCGTCGGCGGCGACGGCGCGCTGTTCGGCGCCAGCTTCCTCGGCGGCAAATTCGGCGAAGGCACCGTCTACCGCCTCACCCCGCCGCCCACCGGCCAGGGTGCCTGGAAGCACAACGTGCTTTACAGCTTCAACGGATTTTCGCACGGCGGCGGCCCGATGTCGCCGCCGATCGCCGATGCCTCCGGCACGCTTTACGGCACCGTCGCCAGCGGCGGCGCCGGCTATCAGGGCGCCGTCTACCGGCTCGTCCCGCCGGAGCCCGGCAAAACCGCGTGGAAGGAAACCCTGCTGCACAGCTTCCGCGGCGACGACGGCAGCGGCCCGATCGGCGGCCTGATCGCCGACGCCTCCGGCGCGCTCTACGGCACCACCGGCGGCGGCGGCGCTCTCGGCTACGGCACCGTGTTCCGGCTCACCCCGCCCACCGACGGCGGGAAGATCTGGAAGGAAACGGTGCTGTATAGTTTCTCCGGCGCCGCGGACGGCGGCAACGTCAGCAGCCCGCTGCTCGCCGACGCTTCCGGTGCGCTCTACGGCATTGCCAATTACGGCGGCGACATGTCCTGCGATTTCGGCAACGGCTGCGGCGTCGTGTTCAAGCTGACCCCGCCCAAATCCGGCAAACCCAAGGCGAGCTGGACGCAAACCGTCCTGCACACCTTCAGCGGCACCGGCGACGCCATGCCGTCCGGCAGCGCATCGCCCGCCGGCCTGGTCATGGGCCCGGGCGGCACCCTGTTCGGCAGCACCTTCGGCGGTGGCGCCAACAACTCCGGCGCGGTCTTCTCGATAGCGCCGTGACCAGGGGCGGCCTGGGCATTGCCCGGTCCAGGCCGCTCCACCCCAGGAAGTCGCTAACATACAAAAGTTTTTTGGTTCTTTTTTTCAAAAAAGAACAGCACTTCTTTTTGAAAAAAGAAGCAAAAACTTTTGTTAATTGTTCCGTATCGAACGCCGCCGGCCCGGGGGTTCCTAGCCTGGCGCTTCGGCCCAGCCGAAGCTCCGCTGCACTGCCCGGCCCCAGTTCCGCCGGTGCGCCTCCTGGCGGGCCGCCGGCATCGCCGGCACCCACCGGCTGTGCTCCCGCCATTGCGCCGCCAGCGCCTGCGTCCCCGGCCACACACCCACCGCCAGCCCGGCGGCATACGCTGCCCCCAGCGCCGTCGTCTCCTGCACCTCCGGCCGCACCACGTCCCGCCCCAGCATGTCCGCCTGGAACTGCATCAGCGGCTCGCTCGCCACCATGCCGCCATCCACCTTCAGCGTGGTCAGCGTCAGGCCGGCATCCTGCTCCATCGCTTCCACCACATCGCAGGTCTGGTACGCCGCCGCCTCCAGCGCCGCCCGGCACAAATGCCGCCGGTCCGCGAACCGCGTCAGCCCAACGATCGTGCCCCGCGCATCGGCCCGCCAGTACGGCGCATACAGCCCGGAAAACGCCGGCACGATGTAAACGCCGCCATTATCCGGAACCTCCGCCGCCAGCGCGCTCGCCTCCGCCGCACTGCCGACGATACCGAGGCTGTCGCGCAACCACTGGATCAGCGCCCCGGTAATCGCGATCGACCCTTCCAGCGCATACGCCGCCGGCGCCCCGCCGAACTGGTACGCCACCGTCGTAATCAGCCCCGCGCGCGAAATCCGCGGCACGTCGCCGGTGTTCAACAGCAGGAAATTCCCGGTGCCATAAGTGTTCTTCGCCTCCCCCGGCGAAAAACACGCCTGCCCCACCAGCGCCGCCTGCTGGTCGCCCAGCATGCCCGCCATCTCCACGCCCTCGAGCTCCAGCCGCCCAACCCCGTACACGTCAGAGGACGCCACCACCCGCGGCAGGCACGCCGCCGGAATCCGAAACAACTCCACCAGCGAAGGCGACCATTGCAACGTCGCCAGATCGAGCAGCTGGGTGCGGCTGGCATTGCTCACATCGGTCACATGCAGCCCGGTCAGCGACCACATCAGCCAACTGTCGATGGTGCCGAACAGCGCGTCGCCCGCCTCCGCCATCGCCCGCGCACCGGCCACATGATCGAGCAGCCATTGCAGCTTCAGCGCCGAAAAATAGCTCGCCAGCGGCAATCCGGTCTGCGCCCGCAACCGATCCTGCCCGCCCTCGCGCGCCAGCTCGGCGACCAGCGGATCGACCCGCGTATCCTGCCAGACAATGGCATTGTGCAACGGCGCCCCGCTGCGCCGGTCCCACAGCACGGTCGTTTCGCGCTGGTTGGTAATGCCGACCGCGGCCAGGTCGGACGCACGCAGACCCGCGCCGATCAAGGCCTCCGCCGCCGTTTCGCGCACATTCCGAAGGATCTCCGCCGCGTCATGCTCCACCCAGCCCGGCTGCCGGTAGATCTGCGCATGTTCCTTCTGCGCACAGGCAACAATGCGGCCGGTCTGATCGAACACCACGAAACGGCTGCTGGTAGTGCCCTGGTCGATGGCACCCACGTATTTTTTCAAGTTTCCCCCAGATATCGCGCGAGTTTCCCGGATGTCTCCGGCGGCACGTGCAGCCCCAGCTTCGATCGCCGCCACAGGATATCCTCGGCCGTGCGCGCGAACTCCTCATTCACCAGGTAATCCACCTCCGCCGTGGTCAGCCCGCCGCCGAAATCCTCGCCGAGCGCCGCCATCGTCGTCGCGGTCCCCAGAATCCGCTGCGCCCTGGTCCCGTACGCCCGCGCCAGCCGGTACGCGAGCGTCGCCGGCATGAACGAGTGCGCCGCCGCCAGGTCATGCGCGAACAACGCGAAATTCCCCTCCGGAATATCGCCGCCAGGCAGCGCAACGCTCGCCGTCCAGGCCTTCCCCTCCACCCCCAGCAGATCCAGCGCCTGCTCCGCCAGCCGCCGAAACGTCGTGATCTTGCCGCCGAACACCGACAGCAGCGCCCCCGCCCCCGGCGGCGCCTCCAGGTCCAGCACATAGTCGCGCGTAACTTCGCTCGCGTCCTTCGCCCCGTCGTCGAACAGCGCCCGCACCCCGGCGTAGGACCACACCACGTCCGCCGCCTCCACCGGCCGCGCGAACCAGCGGCTGGCGCTCTCGCACAGATACCGCGTCTCCTCCGGCGTAATCGCGACCGCGGCAGGGTCGCCGTCATAAGCCAGGTCCGTGGTGCCGATCAGCGTGTAGCGCCGCTCGTACGGAATGGCGAACACCACGCGCCGGTCCGGGTTATGCAGGATGTAGGCGTGTTCGCCGCGGTAATGCCGCTTCACCACGATGTGGCTGCCCTTCACCAGCCGCGTCCGCCGTTGCGAAGCCATCCCGAGCCGCCCGCACAGCACCTCCGAAACCCAGGGCCCGGCCGCATTGACGATCATCGAGGCGGTGAGGCTGCTTTCCGTGCCGCGGCCGAGGTCGCGCAGCGTCGCGTGCCACACCCCCTCCTGCCGCCGCGCGCCGACCAGCCTGGTGCGCGTCAGCACGCGTGCCCCGCGCGCGGCGGCATCGGCGGCGTTCAGCACCACCAGACGGCTATCCTCCACCCAGCAATCCGAGTAGGCGAACCCGCGCCTGATTGCCGGCGCCAGTCCGTTGCCCAGCGACCCGCCGTTGAACCGCAGGCTTTCGGTGCCCGGCAGGCTGCGCTGTCCGCCGATATGGTCGTACAGGAACAGCCCCAGCCGCAGCAGCCACGCGGGCCGCATCGCCGCGCTATGCGGCAGCACGAAGCGCAGCGGCCAGATGATATGCGGCGCGATGCGCAGCAGCCGCTCCCGCTCCTGCAGGGCTTCCCGCACCAGGCGGAACTCGTACTGCTCCAGGTAGCGCAGCCCGCCATGGATCAGCTTGGTGCTCGCGGACGAGGTATGGGAGGCCAGGTCGTGCTGCTCGACGAGCACGACGGAAAGACCGCGGCCCGCCGCGTCGCGTGCGATGCCGGCGCCGTTAACGCCGCCGCCAATGATAAGCAGGTCGCAATCGGGCACGGGAGGGGCCTGGTTTGGGCGGAGAAAGATAATTGGCTCCACGAAGTGAGGCCAGTGGGGCTCCCAACCCGCGGCTCTCCCAATGAATGGGGTCTGGGACCTACTGGCCATAAGCGCGAAGATAAGGATTATAGAGCGAAATCAATGAGTTGAATTTTGGTGGCTTCGCCGACCAGGGGGCTCTGCCCCCTGGACCCCCGACGGCGTGCCGCCGCCGTCGTTAGCGCTGCGCGGCGGGAGTCTCCTGT
>JAATGE010000417.1 GCA_015654825.1 Rhodospirillales bacterium | reverse complement strand
TCAGTTCGGGCATGGCGTCGAACGGGCGGTCGACGGCGCTGGAAAGGTCGTTGAACGCGGGCAGCAGGCGCGGCAGCACGTCGATCAGGTCGCTATCGGGCGACGTCAGGGACTGATCGCCGGCGGGTTTCGGGGCTTTGAGGTGGCTGAAATCGGTAAAGCCCTGGTCGGTGCCGGTTTCGGCATGTTTCAGCGGCTCGACGGCGGGGCGGGCGGGGGCGCCGAAGCGGGTGACCCTGGGCGTTGTTTCGGCGTCCGACTGGGGTTCCGGCGCTGGCTCGACCGCGGGTGCGGGCTCCGGCTCGGCATCGGCGGCGGCGACCAGCGCGGATTCATCCAGCAGCACGATTTCCGGCTCCGCGGCGGGCGGCGGCTCGGCGGCGACGTTTTGGAGTGCTTCCGGCTCCGGTTCCGGCTCGGAGACCGGCTGCGGCTCGGGGCCGGGCTCGCGCACCGGCTCCGGCGTGGGTTCGGGTTTCGGCGCCTCCGCGACCCGATCCGGTTCGGGTGCGGGTTCGACAGAGGGGGCGGGTTCGGCGGTGGGCGCGGGTTCGGCGGGTGGGGGGGGCGGCTGGGCTGCCGACAGCTCCTCGGCGGGGTCGTAGCTTTCCTCGTCGAGGATGCCGTCGGGGCCGGCGGCGGCGTCGGCCAGGCCGACAGCACGGCGCGCGACGGCGAGCGCCAGGCGGCCGAGCGGCGATTCGGGGCTCTGCGCGAGCCCTGCCTCGAGATCGGCGAGGGCGGCGGCCGGGTTGGTTTTCGCGGTCTGGATGCCGCGATGCAGCGTCTCGTTCCAGACAAAACCCATGTAGCGGCGGCAGAACGCCTCGAAGGTGAAGAAGCCTTCCTCGTTCAGCGGCCAGCGCTGGCCGGGCGTTGCCCAGGTGAGGCCGAAATGGGCGATGACGCCGGGGTGCACCGGCTGCGCGCCGGGGGGGAACGGCACGCGGCGGACCTGGTCGGAGCGCCAGTCGCGCACGCCGAGTTTGGGGAAGAACTGCTCCAGCAGGCGGCGCAGCAGCGGCATGGTGATGCGCTGGCGGGTGCAGAACAGTTGCGTGGCGCGGAAATTTTCCTCGACGAAGCCGGTCAGGTCGTAGCCGCCGATGCGGTCGAGCCGGCGCATGATTTCCAGGCGGTCGGCGAGGCGGCCGTCGAGCTCGCCGTCGCGGACGATGTCGAGCGCCAGGTAGCGCTGGATGGCTTCGTCGGGGGCGACGCTGTCGGCGACCATCTGGTCGAGGAAGCGGTCGCCGTGCTCGGCGGGGAACGGGCCGCCGGGGAGCGCGAAGGCGCCGCGGTTTTTTGGGTGGGCGCGGCCGGCGAACGGCCACAGGAAGTCGGCATAGAGGTTGGGGATGCGCACCAGCTCGACGCCGGGGGGCAGGTCGGCGGCGGGAACCGCGTCGCCGTCCTCATCGACCTCGATGGCCAGCACGTCGGCGCGGGCCAAGGTCGCGCGGGCGGCGTCGGTGCCGACGGCGCCGGTGCCGATGAAGACCAGTTCGTCCCCGGTCTGGCCGGCGATTTCGCCGCGGTAGATGCGTGCCAGCGCCCGGGTTTGCGAGCCACCCGCGAATACAATGCGGCGAGTCATGCCATGCCCTGTGAAGTCCCGATGCAAACTTTCTGACAACACAGGGGAAAAAGATCAACCATTGGGTGGGGGTTGGAGACGATTGGCGGGGTTGCGCGGCATTGGTGGGGGCGGGACGGAGATTTTTGAAAGTAAACCTTGTTAAGTGAACGATGGTCAGGTATGGCGGGGTCTGGCACGCAGATCGGGAGATTTTGCCATGACGACGATCAGCAATGCGCTGCGTTTTTTGCCGGGCGTCGATTGCGCTCACCGCGCCGGCGGGGCGGCGGCCTGGGCGCCGGATGCGGCTACCGAACGTTTGGTTTTATTGGGATTTGCGCTGGTGGCGCTGGCTGGGGCTTGCGCGGTCGTGGTGCATGGGCTTGGGCGGGTGGTGGCTTTTCAGTAGCGGGCTGGTTTTGCGAATTTTTTTGGGGAGTTTTGGGCGGTCGGGTGGGCGCGGCAGAAGAAGTGCCAAAGAAGATTCGCAAGCACGATTCAAACACCGGGATCACCAAGAGCTCGGTAGGACGCTTCGACGTTTGGGGGTGCAGCACCTAGCCGTGACAGGTGCGGCGCTGGCCCATCCGGTTAGCCGCCGGCGGGCGGGCTGCTGGCAGTGGTAATGGTCATTTCTTGAACAGATGCCTCGGCAATCCCGACTGGCGAATTATAGAGTTTTGGGTGCCGGGGTCGCACGTTTCGTTGTGATGGGTGCACTGAATTTGCACTCTATAATTGCGCCCCTCGGCCTCACGACCGTAGGTCAAATGGCTGCGCTGCCGAATGAGCGTAAATCCATTCGCTTCCAAAATCTGAATAATCTCTCGAAATTTCAGAGACTTCACAGATGCCTAAGCGGCACATGGCCGTGATCCGTGCGCATTGTGAAGGGTATAGCTGAGTCTGTCACCACCTGTTTTGCGGGCGAACAAAACCGCCAAAGCGTAGCCTAGGTGATGAGCGACCCGGACGCGCAGTGGCGCCTTCCGATTCAGAAGCCGTGTGCGTTCCGGTTCCGGAAGAGCCTCGATCTCCTCTAGATAGTCGTCAACCATCTCGTTGAGGGTGCGCCGGGCTTCATCCATGCTCTCGCCCTGGGCAGCTATATCGAGGTCAAGGCAAATCGCCTGCCAGTGCCGGTCTCGGCCATGAACATAACCGCGCAACACCATAGGTTGTGCACGATCAGTCATATAGCTACCACCTCCAGTATACAGGCGAACATTGGCATATATGGTTTACAGACTCAAATATCTCTTGACATGACTTCGCGAGTCTGGCCCGCGGTGGGCGCAACGCCTTGCTCCGGTTGCTCAACCGGTTGTGACAGACCGCATAGAATCGTCCACATTTGGTGGTTCGATTCTCGCGTTGCGAATCGCGTCAAGCGAAAAAATTAACGTGAAACCCGCCACGGGACGAATCGCCCCGCACCGGCAGGCTCATCACCTTCCCGTTGCCTTCTGCCGATAAACCGCCGTCCGCAGGCGGCTCAGCCTAGAGGCTGCCAGCTTCCGATCCTGCGGGTCGTGCCCCTGCTGCGCCATAAAACTGCCAAGGTCAGGTCCCGTAGGGCCACTGGCGCCGGCGCCTTCCGCAGGATGCCCGACGCAGTGCGGGAAATGTTGGTCCGCTTAGCCCGGCTCAGTTGGACTTTGAGCCTACGATCACGCGAATCATACAGGCGTATTGTGGCATCAATGTGGTCGATGTTGGGCCAACAATTCACGGATGGCCGCATCAGCCGCTTTGGCTTCCTTCACCAGCTCCGCCCGGCGCGATGGTAAGCCAGTGAGCACGGGGCCAGGGATGTGTCACGCCTCCAGGGGGTGCTGATCCGGTTGCGAGTCCACCGGCGACGCCAGTACCGGTTTGGATATTTTGGGCTTCGCCGTTCCCCGCAATGAATGGAGTCTGGGGACTTGTCCCCGTCGTGCGCAACACGCCTCCGGCGTGGCGGGTCCAGGGCGGAGCCCCATGGGCGCCAACTTTAGCATGCGGCACCGCTGCGGAGCAGGGTTGCCTGAGTTCGTCGTCGGCGTCGGCGCTCGCAGATATGGCGCGCCAGTATTTTGGTTGCGCCGCATAGAATTTTGCTTGTGAGCAGGCCACGGACAGCGGCGAGCAGGACGTCACGCAGAAGATGGGTGATCCGCCAGAGTGAGGCGGAACGATCGCACATGGCCTGGCGCACAGGGGGGGGAGTCCAGGACTTCCTGGGAAAAATCGTCGATCAGCAGGGCGAGGATGAGGTGGGCGAGCAGCCAACTTCGGGCGAGCGCCGGACATTTTGTCGGCAGCCGGTCCAGCCCCAGCAGGCTCTTCAGGCGCTTGAACGCCAGTTCCACCTGCCAACGCACCCGGTAGGCTTGCAGTACCTCGGTGAGGGTCACCTCGGGCGGCAACGAGGTGAGGATCATCAGAAAACCCGCCGACAGCACGGTCATCGGTTGCAGGTCGGCCTGGCTGCGGCCTTTGCTGTGACTGCGCCGCACGCGCCTGGCCGCCTGCTCGGCGGCCTCCGGTATGGCGCGCCGCACAATTAGCCTGGCCTCGAACAAGGGCTTGCCGCGGTGCTTGCCGCCGCTGCCGGAGCGCTCCACCAGCACGCGCTGCTCCAAAGCGCCGCCCGGCTGCAAGGCGCCGAACAGCGTCTCCCACACCAGCGGGGTGCCGTCCGGGCCGCGCAGGCGCAGGCTGGACCAGCCGACGCGCACGATGAAATCCGCGCCGCGGTCGAGTACCGATCGGAGCTCGGCGGGCTTGGCATAGTTGCGGTCGCCCAAGGCCACGTCGCCCGCCCGCAGGTCCGCCCGGGCCAGGCTCTCCGCGCCACGCGCATCGGTCAGTTCGAGATCGGTGAAGCAACTGCCGGCAGGGTCATAGGTCGCATGCAACCGCCAGTCGGTGCCGCGGCTACCGGGCTGGGTGATCACGCTGCCATCGACGATGCGCAGCCGCCGCCCAGGCAGGATTGCCGCCGCCGGGCGCGGCACGCGGTCCCGGCGCAGCAGCGCGCCGGCGATTTGGCCCAGCCAGGCCGCGGCATTGCGCACCCGCTTCATGACCGCCGTGTCGGACATGTCGGCCAGGCCGCTGACACCGGCCCAGGCGGCGGCGGCCCGCAGCGACAGGCCGCCCGGCCCGCACGCCAGCACGAGACGCAGCAGCATCTCGGCGCTGCGGATCTCGCGTTTGCGGATCAACGCGCCGGTCGCGTGCGCGGTCGCCTCAAGGTCAATGACCCCGGACAGCTTCAAGACGACATCAGGCCATCGGGAGAGGAGCTTGGGTGCGTTCCGCATCCTCGCTAGGAATCAAATATCGAGTCGCGTCGCCAAGCACTAAGTTGGCGCCTATGGGGCGGAGCCCTGGGCTTAAACTTCGCCTCGCTTTCGCATGGCTTCATATTCGTCGATCGTAATGGCGCCGGCTTCGCGGCTGGGGGATTGGTCGCGCGGGGGGAGGCTGTCCTGCACGATGTCGATCCGTTTCCAGGCGGGGACGGGCTGGTGGCCGGCGGCGTCCGGGACGTGGCGGGCGCGGGCGGTGCGCACGTGGGGGTGGATGTAGCGCCCGCAATTGACGAATACGTGGCTGAGCGTGGCGCGCACCAGCAGCGCGGCGCCGGGAAACTCGGCCAGGCCATCTTCGACGAGGCGTGCTTCGCCTTGCAGGCGCAGGCGGTGCGGCGTTTCGAAATCGATGAACAGCAAGCCGATCTGCGCGGTGGCGTCGATATTGCCGGCGGACAGGAACATGCCGTTGCCGTCGTACAGCGGAAAGAGGAGCGTCGACATGTCGAGCACGCGCACGAAGCCCGGAGCGCCGCCCTTGTAGGAGACTGTGGGGCGGCCCCCGGGGTCTACCGTTGCCAGGAAGAAGAAATCGCGCGTGGCGAGAAATTCGACGTCGTCGTCGTTCAGGGCGGGGCGGACGATGGCGGCTTCGAGCAGATCGGCGAGGCGGCGCGATTCGTGGCGATCCTGAATGGCGCGATGGGTTTCGCCATAGAGCGTGGTCATGCGGCGGTGCCGATTGCCGCGGTGCGATGCGCGGCGGCCCGGCCGCTTGTCCCGGTATCGAGATAAAGCGTCACGGGAAGGTAGCACCGGAGCGCAGACACGTGCGCCAGGTGGCAGGTCCAGGCGCGTCAGGAGACAAGCTCTCAGACCCGCATTGGCATCAGCACGTAGAGCGCGGAGGCGTCGCTTGCGTCCTGCACGATGGTGGGCGCGGCGCCGTCCGAGAAACGGAATTCAACGGCCTCGGCGATCTGGTCGGTGATGTCGTTCAAGTAACGTGCCTGGAAACCGATTTCCAACGGGCCCGCCTCGTATTTCACCCGATCGCCGTCGAGCTCCTCGGTGGCGGAGCCCTGTTCCGCGCTGGCCGCCGACAGGGTCAGCAGGTCGCGCTGCAGGCTGAGTTTCACGGGGCGCGAGCGCTCGCTGCTGATCGCGGAGACGCGCGCCACCGCGTCGGCGAAATCCTTCTTGCCGACGCGCAGCACCTTGTCGTTGTCGCGCGGAATGACCCGCTCATATTCGGGGAAGGTGCCGTCGATCAGCTTGCTGGTCAGCGTGATCGGGCCGAGCTTGAACTGGATGCGGGTGTCGGAAAGGCCTACTTCGACGCTGCCGCTTTCCTCATCGAGCAATTTGCGCAGCTCGTTGACCGTCTTGCGCGGAATGATCACGCCGGGGATGGTTTCCGCGCCCTCCGGCAGCGGTTCCTCGACGCGGGCCAGGCGGTGGCCGTCGGTTGCGACGGCACGCAGGGTGCGGCTGCCGTCGGCCACGGCCGCGTGCAGATAAATGCCGTTCAGATAGTAGCGGGTTTCTTCGGTGCTGATGGCGAAGCGGGTGCGATCGATCAGGCCGCGCAGCACCAGCGCCGGCAGATGGAAATGGTGGGGGAGCTGGCCCGCCGTCATGCTGGGGAAATCCTCCACCGGCAGGGCGACCAGGCTGGTCGCGAATTTGCCGGCGCGCAGGTGCAGCTGGGCGTCGCCGCCGGCATGGTCCAGTTCAATTTCGGCGCTGTCGGGCAGCTTGCGCACGATTTCATACAGCGTTGCGGCCGGCGCCGTGGTGGCGCCGTTGCGGCTGGTGCTGGCGGCCACCTCCTCGACGACGGCGATCTCCATGTCGGTCGCGGTGAACGTCAGGCGCCCGTCGCGCACGGCGATCAGCACGTTGGCGAGAATGGGGATCGTGTTGCGCTTTTCGGCGACGCTCTGGATGTGGGCCAGCGCCTTGAGCAGGGTGGCGCGGTCGGCCTTGAGCTTCATGGATCGGTTTCCCCGAGGGGCCGTGCGAATCCGGCCAGACTAATAGGCGCGCACACTACCAAGCGTTGCGCGCCGCGCAAACCGGGTGGGGAAGGTGAGGTGAAGGGAGGGAAGAAAGGCCAGGGCTCTGCCCTGGACCCGCTGGGGCCGTCACGCGAGAGCGTGCTGCGCACGCGGCCGAAGCTCACTCCTTCTCGCGGTAGGCCTTGTGGCAGGCGCCGCAGGCCTTGGCGGTGTCCTTGAAGGCGGCGGCGAAGGCGGCCTTGTCGTCGGCTTTTGCCGCGGCGGCGAGTTTCTTCGCGGCGTCGGCGTAAACCCCGGCCGCCTTGGCAAATCCTGCTTGATCCGACCACACCGCGGACTTGGCCTTGGTGTCGTGGCCGGTCTCGGTGCCGGGCGGGAACAGGCTGGGAATGACTTCGGCCCACTCGGCCATGTCGGCGGCGGCCTGCGCCCAGGGCTTGAGGTCCTCGCCGTCCTTGATGGCGTTCTTCATGCCGACGAAGGTGCCGGCGGACATGGCGTAGGCGCTCTGGCGGGCCGCGATCAGCACATCGGGTTTGACGGCGATCGAGGCCGGCGGGCTTTGCGCCCAGGCGGGTGCGGCAACTGGTGCGGCGATTGCGAGGGAGGCGGCGAGGAACGCGGCGGCCGGCATCAGGCGCATGGGAAACTCCTTCGGGCGGGGGCGCATGGTTGCATCGGGCCGGCGCGAACGCCAGAAGGTCGCCATGCTCCCCAATTCCGCGCCCCTGGTTCCGCAACGCCGCGCCGTTGCCGTTTTCTGCGGCTCGCGGACCGGGCACGATCCGGCATTGCGCGTGGCCACGGAACAGCTCGGCGCCGGGCTGGCGGCGCAGGGTATCGGCCTGGTGTATGGCGGTGGGCGCATCGGGCTGATGGGGCTGCTGGCCGACGCGGTGCTGGCCGCCGGTGGCACGGTGACCGGGGTCATTCCCGAGTTCCTCAGCCGGCGGGAGGTGGCGCATGACGGCCTGACCGCGTTGCACGTCACCACCAGCATGCACAGCCGCAAGCAGATGATGTTCGCGCTTTCCGACGCGTTCGTCTGCATGCCGGGCGGCTTCGGGACGCTGGATGAAACGGTGGAGATCGTGACCTGGCGGCAGTTGGGGCTGCACGACAAGATGGTGTTCGTGGTGGACGTGAACGGCTGGGCCGCTTCGTTCCTGGGCGCGCTGCAGGCCGCGGTGACGCAGGGGTTCGCGGACGCGGCCTCGCTGGCGCTGTTCGAGGTTGTTCGCGACGTGCCGGCGCTGCTTGGGCGGCTGCAGGACCTGCCGTTGCAGGCGTCCGCGTCCACGGCGCTGCTGTGAGGGTTGCGGCCGGGAGGGGGGGCCGTTATATGCCGCCACCTCGGCGGAGTGTAGCTCAGCCTGGTAGAGCACTGTGTTCGGGACGCAGGGGCCGGAGGTTCGAATCCTCTCACTCCGACCAGCCGAGGTTTTGTATGTAGGGGCATTGCCCCCCGGGACCCCACCGGGCCCCCAATTTATTTGTTCCGGCGTGACATCGACACCGAACCGGTGCCGCCCAGCGCCCGCACCTGGCGCAGCGGACTCCCGCTGCGCAGCGAATACGCAGGCGGCGGCACGCCGTCTTGGGTCCAGGGGGCAGAGCCCCCGGTCGGCAAAGCCAACTCTCCGTCTCCGTTGCGAACAAAAAACTTCACGCAACGCCAACAGGCGTTGCGTTGACCGGCTCGACGCGACTGACTACGAGGTGCGTGTGTCCCCTCGGGTCGGGCAATATCGTGTTCTTTGACGGGGGGATTTTATGCGCAAGCCGCTTCGGCTGCTGCTGTTTTTTGCATTGACGCTGGCCGCCGACGGCGCCCTGGCCGGGCCCATTTATATCGACAACGCATCGCTTGTGCCGCCGCCGGAAGGCGCTGCGGCGGCGTTGCCGCTGAGTGTCGCCGACGCCGCCGCCAGCGTGCCGGGGAGCGCCGCGACCAAAATCCCGGCCACCGGCGGGGAGCAGGATGGAGTGGAGTTTTAGGTGCCGGAACC
>JAATGE010000559.1 GCA_015654825.1 Rhodospirillales bacterium | reverse complement strand
GCTCGGCGCGCCGTAGCTCGGCTCGACGCCGAACGCCAAGACCTTGTTTACGCCCTTTGCGTAGGCCATGCCGGAAGCTCCTTAAGGATCCGACCCCATCCATTGGATGAGGACCGGAATTGTGATCCAGTCGCCGTTCGTTTCCGCGGACGGCGCATTGGTCTGCATCACCGAAACGCCTTGGTTGGTCCCCGCACCAGGGGCGAAGAAGACGACCGAGCGGCCGCGCGGGAACGCATTCGAGACGATCGCCGCCACCGCGCGCGCCGCGGCGATGCCGCCCCGGCTCGGCATGTTGACGTTGATTTTGTAGGTTCCCTGCCAGACGACCGGACAGAAAGCGTCGAACCCCGCTGGCGACGAGGATCCGGTGAAGCTGGACTTGCAGTAGGGGCGGTCCTGGATGGGCGTATAGACCTCGCCCTGGACCGCCTTGTCGCCGATGCCACCGATTGCCTTAAACGCGAGATCAAACGCCGCCTGGATGTCTGCCTCGGTCATTCCTGGTCCTCCCCGGCCTGAACGCGCTCGGCGGCGTGGCGGGCGATCTGCGGCAGCTCCGACAGCGTCTGCTGCAGCATGCCGCGGCCTTCCTGGTCATAGTGCCGCCCCAGGCTGTCCTCGCCGACAAAGCCGAACTCGACGCGCCGGGCGTAGACGACGGGGTTCACGATCAGAACGCCCTGACCGTAGTGCAGCTGCGCGATCGCGACCTCGGGCGGACTGGCCTGGCCGGCGATCGGAATGGAGTCACCGGCGAGCACCGCTGTCCAGTTGCTGCGCAGATAGCCGGTGCGGACCGGCGTCAGCTCTTTCACGCGCGCCACCAGGTCGAGCACGATCGCGCGATAGACCCGGTCCCGGTCGCCTTTTGCCTTATTGCACCAGCGCTTTACGGACACCGAGAACGGATCGACCGTCGCGCCGAGAAAAGGCTGGCTCTGGCTGCCGCTCATCGGTCACCGCGCCTGCAGCTGGTATTTGATGATGTCGTTCCTGATGCGAACGGGACTGATGTTCTTGATCGACCGCGGGACACCGTCGATCACGAGCTGCTGGGCTAGCTCGGGCACCGGATTTCGATATGCGGCCATCGTCACACGCAAATCGCTCTGCAGGATCAGCTCGCCGTCCACCAGCGTCACCGGGTAGGCGTCGACCATGGCCTTGAGCGGCTTGTCAGCGGACCAGCGCACGGTCAGCGCGGTATTGGCGGTCACCGCCGCGCTGAGCGGCGGCGTGAAGGCGACGCCCACGAAGGCGTCGCCGCCGTTCACCAGGTCGGGCGCGGCGCTGATTGTGTTGCTGACCACAAGCTTCTGCGTGCCAAGCAACAGCACATCGCCGGGCACGATGGCGCCGATCGCGGTGTCGCTTCGAAGCGTGACGACGGTGGCGTTCTGCGCGGCGGCGTCGCACGTCAGTGGGCCGGTCATGGGCGGGCTCGCCGGCGACGTCGATGGCGTGCGCAGGTAGATCGTCGCCCCGCGCTGGGCGACCGCGTTGGCGAATTGCTGACCCTCCGGCACCACGGCTCAGAACTTCATTTTCAGGTGGGTCAGATACGTCCGCGCCGCCGGCGGCAGCGTGCCAGGCCCGCGCGGCTGCCAGGTCTTGTTGGAAACGCCGGACCAGCTCTCGCCGGTGGAATTGTGGTCCACCAGGCTGCCGTCGTAGGCGGCCTTCACCGTGATGCGCAGCGCCTGCATAACGTCGTCCGGCAGGGGATTGCAGCCGCGGGTATAGGTGACCTCGACGTTGCCGCTTCCGACGGGGACACAGCACGGCATGTAGATGAAGGGCTCGGCCGGGTCCCAATCGATATTGGTGAGGTCCAGCACAACGGGCGTGCGGCCGCCGCCCATCAGGCGCACCTGGCTGACGGCGGTGATGTACTTGCCGCGCATCAGCAGTGTGTTGTCGCCGTTGCCGTCGGTGCGCTCGATGACGGTGAGCGAGCGTGGATCCCAGCCTAGTTCGTTGCGAACGGCGGTGTTTGCCGCGGCGACCGCGGCATTGACGACATCTACCGGCTCACTGCCATCCAGGCCAAGCCAGCCCTGCACGTCATCGAGCGTGATGAGCGCCGGATTGATCTGGTCGGATGGGACGGGCGACGGCATTTATACGGTCTTAGCGCCGTCAACCTTGTCGGCTTCGCCGGTAGCTTCAGTCGGCGCATCCGTCGCGCCGACACGGGCGACGCCGGGGACGTCGGGATCAGTGAGGTCTTCGGCACTGGTCTCCGCCTTCTCCAGCACGCGGCGCAGGCCCGCGAGCG
>JAATGE010000207.1 GCA_015654825.1 Rhodospirillales bacterium | reverse complement strand
GGCGCGGGGTCCCCGCAAAGCGGCGGGGCCCGTCTTTACCGCACCTGCTCGCTCACCCCCTGGTGCTTATGGCCGGGACGAATAAACGGCGCTCCAACCAAACCAAGAAACTGGTGGCGCCGCACCGCTTGCCGCGCCTACCGCAGCCGAAACGGTTGGTCCACGGGCGCGATTGCACAGGCGGATCTGGGACAGCCCCAAAACTTTTGTTACTTGGCCTCTGCGCCGTTACCGGCAGCGGGGGCCTCCTGTTGCGTTCGCGTCCGCCGCCGACTACCCAGGCGGGATGAGTTCGCCTGTTCCGCCCGGCCCCAGCCTGGCCGGCGCCATCGAGAAATTGGCCCGCGCCAGCGTTCTGGTCGTCGGCGACGTCATGCTGGATCGCTACGTATTCGGCACCGCCCTCCGCCTGAGCCCCGAGGCCCCCGTCCCGGTTCTTGCCGTAAGCCGCGAGCTGGCGCTGCCCGGCGGCGCCGGCAACGTGGTCCGCAACCTCAGCGCGTTCGGCGCCGCGGCCGCCCTCGTCTCCGTCGTCGGTGACGACCAGGCCGGCTCCGACCTCACCGGCCTGATCGGCGGCCAACCCAACGTAGAGCCCTGGCTGCTGGTGCAGGGCAGCCGCTGCACCACGGTCAAAACCCGCTTCGTCGCCGACGGCCAGCAATTGCTCCGCGCCGACCAGGAAACCACCAAGCCGATCCACGCCAAACTCGCCGAGCGCCTGCTGCGTATCGCCGGCGACGCCCTGGCCGCCACCAGCGTCACCGTGCTTTCCGACTACGCCAAGGGCGTGCTGGCCGGATCCACGCCCGGTAAAATCATCGAGGCCGCACGCGCCACCGGCCGCCCCGTCGTCGTCGATCCCCGCGGCACCGACTTCGACCGCTTTTCCGGCGCCGACGTCGTAGTGCTGACCCTGCGCGCGCTCGAGGCCGCGACCGGCATGCTGGTCGGCACCGTGGCGCAGATCGAGGCGGCCGCGCGCTGGCTGCGCACCGCGCACGGTTTCGGCGCGACCGTCATCAACCGCCGCGCCGACGGCTTCCTGCTGGTGACCGAGACGGAGACCGAGGCGGTACCCGCGCCGGCCGCCGAAATGTTCGATTTTTCCGGCGCCGGCGATACCGCCGTCGCCGCCATCGCCGCCACGCTAGCGACCGGCCAGGACCTGCTGACCGCGGTGCGCATCGCCGCCCTCGCGGTCGCGGTCGCCGCAGGCCAGCCCGGCCTGACCGTCGCGCGCGCCGCCGACCTGATGCCCATGCCTACCCCCGATGGCGGTTCCCGCCGCAAAATCCTGGCGCCCGCCGCCGCCGCCGAGCAGATCGCCCTGTGGCGCCGCGCCGGCCTGCGCACCAGCCTGGTGACCGTCGCCGCCGAGGCACTGCCGCTGACCGGCCTCGACGCGCTGCGCCAGGACTGCGACCGCCTGGCACTCGCCGTCGAAAATGCCACCGCGGAAAGCCCCGCCCTCGCCGCGGCCGCCGGCGCCTTCGACCTGGTGTGCCCATTTCCAGTCGGCAGCCGCGCCGCGACGGTCGAATTGCTGCGGCCGGATTTCGTCAGCGACCAGTAGCCAGGGGCTCCGCCCCCTGGACCCCCGACGGCGTGCCGCCGCCTGCGTATGCGCTGCGCGGCGGGAGTCCAGTACCGTAGCCCGGGTGAAACCCGGGTTTCACCCGGGCTATGCTCCTACTCGCAGCTCAGGGCGAACGCATCCAGCGGGTCCAGCATATTCTCCAGGCGGCAGGCCGATAACCAAGCGAAACGATGCAGCAGGGCCCGCCGCCGCGCCGGTGCGAGTGGATGCGCCGGGGCCTCGCGCAGCAGCGCCGCCTCGTCGTCCGCGGTCACGATCACGCCGACATCCAGCGGCAGCAGCGCCAGCGGAAAATCCGCATGCACCGCAAAAAACAGCGCATCGGAAAATTCGCGGTATTCAGGCCATTTCGAATCAGTGAGAAAATCCACCGGGCCGGATTTCACTTCGACACAGACGAAGCCGCCATCCGGGCGCAGCGCCAGGATGTCCGCGCGCCGCCCGTTCGGCAGCGCCACTTCGTGCAGCGGCGCCCAGCCGAGATGCCGGCACAGCCGCGCCGCTTCTCGCCGCACGAGTACGGTGGTGTCGGGGATGGATAACTGCATGCAGCCAACGCTATGGCGCGGCGCAGCGCTTGAAAAGACCCGTCATGCGCAACTCGCATTCGCGTGACGGCGCCCAGGCACCGCGCGTCCGTCCGCCACCGCTCCCCGGCGAAGCCAGTACTTGGGCGCACACCGGCAGGTGACTTCTACACACCGGTCCGTGTCGGCCAACGGAACAATCGGGCATCGGCTGAGAATCAGATCAAACAGGGGACCCGTGTTTTCGTCTGAAAACCAAGTGCCCAAATAGAGAGCAAGACCCTTGCCGAAATGGCGAATAGTTGCGGCTGGCTTTCCCGCGGCCGCATGCGTCTCCGGGCCACTCCATACGGCTAGTATCTCCGCATCAAAAGGACTAAGGATTTCATAACTATCGCCGGGAAGTATCGTTCTGTCCGCCAATTTCATGACCATTT
>JAATGE010000236.1 GCA_015654825.1 Rhodospirillales bacterium | reverse complement strand
GCAGGGGTAGGAAGTAAGGCCAGGGGGCTGTGCCCCCTGGACCCCCATTGGGGCCTGAGGCCCCAAACCCCCAACGCTTGGCCGGTGTTTAAGGAGGGGGCCGCGTGTACAGTGGTGAAGGCCTCGTTGGCCCCTCCTTAAACACCGGCTAAACAGATCGGGGTCTGGGGCCCCGGCCCCAGCGGGGTCCAGGGGCAGAGCCCCTGGCCTTACTTCTCCTTGAGCAGCTCAGCGAGATAATCCTTCCACACCGCCGCCCATGTATGCGTGCCATGGCCGTGTGTCTTGTCGCTGATCGGCAGCAGCACGAATTTTCCGTGCTGCAAACGCGGCGCCATTTTCTCGGCGATGCCGAGTTCGGGCGGATTGATGAAATCGTCGGCCGAGTTGATCCACATCACGTTGGCGGCGATGCTATCAAGTTTCGTAGACGGATCGTACTCGCGGGAGGCGTTGACCTGATAAAGCAGGTCGTTGGCGTCGAGATGGGCGAGATCGTCCGCGTGGTATTTGTCCAGGTAGGCGTCGGCGGCGCCGCGGGTCGGAAAGCGCGATTGGGCGACCAGCGGGGCGAGGCCGGCGATCAGCAGGATATTGCTGGCGTTGCGCAGCGCCTCGCGGGGTTGTGCCGTGTAGTCGCCGCCGAGCCAGGCTTGGTCGTTGCGGATGCCGTCGATGATCATTTCGCGCCAGATACGGTTGCGGCCGGCGATCGCTACCGGCAGGCAGGCGAGCGGCATCAGTGCGTCCATGAAGGCGGGGTGCGTTTCGCCCCAGACGAAACTGTGCATGCAGCCCATCGAGGTGCCGAGGATCAGGCGCAGATGGTCGATGTGCAGGCCGTCGGTGAGCAAGACGTATTGCGCCCGCACCATGTCGTCGTAGGTATAGGCGGGGAACTTTGCGTGCAGGCCGTCGCTCGGCTTGGCGGATTTGCCGTGGCCAATTCCGTCCGGTAAAATAATGAAATATTTGGCGGGGTCGAGCAGGCCGCCGGGGACGAACAGCACGCCGGCGAATTGCGGGCGGATGAATTGCTGGCTGGAACCGCCGGTGCCGTGCAGGACCATGACGGCGTTGTCGACGTGGCCGGCGGCGTCGCGGTGCGGCGTGCCGAGTGTCGCGTAGTGCAGGCGCAGCGAAGGCAGCGTGGCGCCATTCTGGAAGCGGAATTTCTGGGCGATGTAGTCGCCTTCGGTGGGGGTAGGCCAGGTTGCCGGATTGGTCGGTACCGGCTGCGCGTGAGCCGGGGCGGCGGCCAGCAACATGGTCAGCAGGGCGGCTTGCAGGCGCATGGAAAGCTCCTCTGGCGGCGATCGCCGGGCGGCCACTTCAACATGGAGCGGTTTGGGCGCGCGGGCCAGACCGCGGGTGCCCGTTCGGCGGGAAAAATCGCGAAACACGGGACGAACGCAAACGCGGCCTTAACCCGGCACCGCTAGCTTGCCCGCGAACGCTTGGAGTGGGCTCCGTTATGTCGGTCAGCGAAATCAGCAGCGAGGCGGTGGTGGGTGGGGCGCAGAATTTTGCGCTGTCACAGTTTTTCAACGTCACGACGACGGGAGCCAATCCGACTTATCTGGTGGTCGATGCGCTGGACCGCAACGAGTACACGGTGGCGGCGAACGGGAGCACCGGCGCTTTCGGCGGGAGCGGCGCGGCGCTGGGCTTAACGGCAAATGGCGGCGATGGACGGGGCGCCGGCATCGTGTTCACGTGGCAGGCAACGACGCATCAATACGTGAATGCGATTTTCGGCACGCTCGACCAACTGACGTTCACATCGTCTGGGAGCCTGTATGATGTAACGAATATTTCGCTGTTCGGCACCAGTAGCGCGGCCCTGGCGCAGCAGGATGCGGCGAGCGCCTATGCGCTGATGCAGGCGGACCCAACCGGCTTCCTGGGATCGGCGACGCTGGTGACGGACCCGAATTTCGCGGGGCCTGCGCCGGGCCAGGCGACGCCGTTTGGCATTGCCGCCGTGGCGGCGCAGTTCGTGGGCCAGGCGTGGAACAATCAGGGCTGCTGGGTGCTGGCGAGCACGATCGCGGCCGAGGCGGGAGCAGGGCTGCCCGTGCAGAGCACGGCGGTGGGCGTCGCCGGGCGGGCGAACGGCGAATGGGCGGTGATTTATAACGGCCCCGCGGGCGGGAACGGCGCCTGGCAGAGCATGGTAAGTATCGGCGACATTGTTTGTTTCGGTACCGCGGGCGGCGGCGGCCACATCACGACTTGCGTTTCCGGCAGCGGCAGCTCGGCGATGCTGGTGGACAACATCACCTATCAGAACCAGCGCGGGCAGATCACCAATCTCGCCAATGACGGATCGAAGAACGATGTGCTGATCGCGCCGCCGCATCCGGCGTCGCAGGAGTGGAGCGGCGTTGCCGCGAACGCGGTGGTGATTTACGCGCTGGATACGCCGGTCATGACCGACAAGCTGGCGACCGAGGCGTTGAATATCGGAACCTCGGCGCTGCTCTCGACGCTGTTCACGGCGAGCGATCCGACCGGGCGGGCGGTGACGAAGTATCAGGCGTACAACACGAACGCCGCGGACAATTTGTTGCTCGGCAAGGTGGTGGAAAACGCGAATTCCGCGGCGTCCGCGGTGACGGCGACGTCGCTCGCATCGATGTCGCTGCTGGCGAGCCTCGGTCTCACGACCGATACGCTGGAGGTGCGGGGCTATAATGGCACGTACTGGGGCGACTGGCAGAGCCTGGCGGTGAACGTGGTGGTGCAGCCGCCGGTGCTGGTGGCGCAGACCGCGGCGCAGAACTGGTTGCAGGGGCAGAAGGTAAATTTTGCTCTGCCGAGCACCGTGTTCAGTGATCCGCAGCACCAGGTGTTGAGTTACGCGGCGACCGGCGCCGGCGGGGCGGGCCTGCCCGCATGGCTGAGTTTCAACTCGATCACCAGGGCATTTACCGGTACCGTCCCCGCCGGACTGGAGAATTTCCCGGTTGTCGTGACGGCGACGGATACGGCGGGGCTATCGAACTCCGAAACGTTTGTGGTGAATGTGGCGGCCGCGGCGCCGCTGGTAGCGCTACATACGGCGGCGCAGAGCTGGGCCGCGGGTGGTGCGATTTCGTTCGCGCTGCCATCGGGGACGTTTACGGACCCACAGGGGCAGGCGCTGACGTACACGGTGGTTCAGGCAAACGGATCAGCGCTGCCGACCTGGCTGCATTTCGATCCGGTCGCGCTGGCATTCTCCGGCGCGGCGCCCACCGCATTGCAGACGCTGCAACTGAAGGTGACCGCGACGGATACAAGTCATCTTTCGGTCTACGAGGTTTTCACGGCGACGATCGTGAAGGGAGCCGCGGGTTTGGTGGTGGGCGACTGGAGCGGTTCCAGACCGGGGGACGAAGCGCATGGTGCCACAGTGCTGCCGGCCGGGGAACGGTTT
>JAATGE010000371.1 GCA_015654825.1 Rhodospirillales bacterium | reverse complement strand
GCCGCGGTCGCCGCCAGCGTGGCATCCGCCGCGGCGCCCGCCGGCAGTGGCAGGCTGGCCGCCGACACCGCCTGGGTTGCCGGGAAATTGCTGATGCCGACGCTGCCGCCTACTTTCAGCGCGCCGGCGGTGATCAGCGCCTCCAATGCGCCGTCGCTGACCGTGAACGGGTGGCTGGCACTGACCGCGGTACCACCGAGATTGATGCTGACCGCGCCGCCGCCGCCGCCGCCACCGCCGAAATTACACGCCGTGACGCCGGTACCGTCGGGGCACCAGACCGTCACCCCCGGGTACCGGCTCAACCCGTCCGGGGCGATGAAACTGGACTGCGCGGCGGCGGCGGCGGGCAGCAGAAGCGGCGCAAGCAGCGCCAGGCACCTGACGTGCATCAGCAAACTCCTTCACTATCTGGGGGTGGGTTGGGACCGGGCGCAGCCAGCCCACGGATGGTAGCACAACTAACATACATGGTGCCGGCGCGGCAACCGGCCTGGGAAGTCGGGAGGCTGGGAAGTCAGGAGGCTGGGAAGTCGGGAGGCTGGATTGTTCGGCCCTTGCACGGATGCCCCGCTTCTGGGATCACGAGCCATGAGCCAGGAAGAAAAAATTGCCGCCGACCTTGCTGCAGCCGGCGCCGGCATTGAAACCACGATCGAGGATTTGCGGGAGCGCGGCCTCGGCCCGATGCCGATTGCGTCCGCCATGCTCGGCGGCGCGCTCGGCCTGCTCGCCCAGGTGATGGACGACAACGCGATCCTCAACGTGCTGCACAGCGCGGCGACGGGGGTTGCCAGCGGCGAGCTGAGGCGGTCGCTGAAGGAAGGCTAGGCGGCTTTACCGCGGCCTCGCCCCTCGCTCAGCGCTGCGCGGCGCCGTGCGGCGTGGCACGGAAGCGGGCCGCGTCCCGCGGTCAGTTCGTTACAAAACTCATGCAAAACCCGGTGGCGCACGCCCGGTCGCACTCCGGTTAACGTTTTGGTACCCATTCGGTGCGACAAGGCAAGGGAGGCAACGGACAAATGCGCACATGGCACGGGGCATGGCACGCAAGCGTGTATTGGTCACCGGGGGCGCCGGCTTTCTCGGCTCCCACCTGTGCGAGCGCCTGATCGCCGACGGTCATGATGTCCTGTGCGTCGACAACTACTTCACCGGCTCCAAATCCAACCTGACGGCCCTGCTCGCCTGCCAGCGTTTCGGGGCGAGGTGCCACGACGTGACGTTCCCGCTCTACGTCGAGGTCGACGAAATCTTCAATCTCGCGTGCCCCGCCAGCCCAATCCATTACCAGTTCGATCCGGTGCAAACGACCAAAACCAGCGTCATGGGCGCCATCAACATGCTTGGCCTGGCCAAGCGCACCCGCGCCAGGATCCTGCAGGCCTCCACGAGCGAGGTCTACGGCGACCCGACGGTCTCTCCTCAAAACGAAGACTATCGCGGCAACGTCAACCCGCGCGGCCCCCGCGCCTGCTACGACGAAGGCAAGCGCTGCGCCGAAACGCTGTTCTTCGACTATTTCCGCCAGCACCGCACGCGCATAAAAGTCGTCCGCATCTTCAACACCTACGGCCCGCGCATGCTGCCGAACGACGGCCGCGTGGTTTCCAGCTTTATCGTCCAGGCCCTCGCCGGCCAGGACATCACGCTGTTCGGCGACGGCCTGCAAACCCGGGCCTTCTGTTTCGTCGACGACCTGATCGACGGCCTGGTGCGCATGATGGGCACCGAGGACGCGCTGACCGGCCCGATCAACCTCGGCAATCCGCACGAACTCACCGTCTGCGCCCTGGCCGAACGTATTCTCGCCCTGACCGGCTCCTCCAGCCGCCTCGTCTACCGGCCATTGCCGCAGGACGACCCCATGCAGCGCTGCCCGGACATCACGCTCGCCCGCCAATCCCTGTCGTGGGAACCGCGTGTAGCGCTGAACGAGGGCCTGGCCCGCACCATCGCCTATTTCCGCGCGCTACTGGCCGTCCCGTCCTCCCCATTGATAAAGCTGCGCGCCGGGTAAAAGCCGGTTGACCAGACGCGGAACAAATAAAACGCGGTCTGGGGCCTACTGGCCCCGTCGGGCGTAGCACGCCTCCGGCGTGACGGGTCCAGGGCAGAGCCCTGGCCTTCACTTTTCGAATCGAACCTTCTGCTTCCTGATGCCAGAACTCAGACTGCCGCCTTCTATTTTCCACCGCCCAGCACACGATCCCGGATCAGCGACGCAAAACCGCGGCCCCACGAGTAGTCCGCTCCCATCCGAAGCCCACTCTGACTGTCGGAAACAACCGCGCCCGTCTTCGCGTCACTGATCAGGATCCGCACCATATATTCCGTCCTGCTGATCCGCGTCACGTATCCGACCAGCGATTGCGCGGCCCCGAGCTTCAGCGCGATCCCCGCGTCGCAGCCATGGCACTGGTGCAGCCACCTTCCCTTGACCGCGTCCGCGTCGGCGCCGCGCAGGTCGACCAGACTGTAGCGCCCCGACTGAACCATTGTCCGCCGCGCATCGTCGGAGATCTGTTTCAGGAGTGCCGTATCGGACGGACTTTCGCCCGGCAGCGCGCTCAGATCCTCCAGCTCGAAATCGAACATCGCAAGCCTGACCGGAGAAGGCGACGCGGCGCGCAACGCGCCAGGCAGCAGCGTCGCAGCGGCCAGCAGGGCGCCGGCAAAAAAACACGATGTGTGCCGCCAGTGGGGCGCCAGCCCACGCCGTTCATTGCGAGTTGCGTTCACTCGCGCCCATCCGATCGTCGCGCCCTGACGCATTATTGCACCTCGTATCTTCGTGATAGTCATTTTGCTACCGGTCAGGCAGCTGACCCTTCAGTTCATCGATGACAAACGCTTCGGCGCGGCGCCATGAATCGTCGGTATCGCCGCGAAAAGTCAGCAGCCGATCGACGACCAGCTTGTTCGCCGCCACGTCGACCACCTGCACCTTCGCCCACTGGACCAGTGTACTTTCCTTGTGGAATCCGCCGAACAGCAGAAGATCCGCCCCCGCGCGCTTGATCCGGTCGGACAGGTCGGCCGGCATCGTACCCGATGTGGTGCAGAGTTCGGCGCCGCATGAAATCTCGACGATGCGATATTTTCCGCTCGCGGCCAGATCGCCGCGGATCGATGCCATAAAGGCTTTCAACCGCGCCTGATGCGCCGCCGTCGCATCCTGCGCTTCGCCGGAAGTATCGCTGTAGTCGAAGTCGAAAATCGCAATTCCGATCGGCCGCGCGGCCGCGGATTGCGCAACGACGCCCTCGAGGGGCAGCAGCAGGCAGAGCGCCGCTCCTGCCGCGAATGCCAACGCGATGCGACGTTTGATCAGCACATCATGAACTCCCAGCCCCGACAGCCCGCGAACGCGCGCTTCGGGCAGCAGCGTAGGGGCGCGTCGATATTCCGAGAACCGACGCCTGCCCGAGCGGCACCGGGCATTTTTCCCGATTTTCCGCCGGCTGCTTTCCAAGCGGGGCGACTTCCCGTCTAGTCGTTCGGCGCGACCGGTTCGCACCAGGCGCGTTGCGGAGGCATCGTCGGACGATGTGGAAAACACCCAGGGTCGACCTGAAACTCCGGTTGGCAATGCGCGTCGCGGCGCTCGCCGCGGCGTGCTTCGCCGGCGTGTCCGCCTATGCGCTGATCCAGTCCGACCGCGCCGCCGACGCCAGGCTGGCCGAAGTCGCCGAAATCGCGGCCCGGGGCCTGGCCCGCCAGCACGCCCAACTTGCCTGGGCCAGCCCGGCGCCCGGTTCGTTCCCGGATGTGCCCACGCTGGCCATGGCGTTTTCCGCGCCCGGCCTGTGCATCGCCTACCGCGCGGCGGGCGGAGAAATCTATCAACGCACTTGCAACGGCCCGCAATCCGGCGCGGCCGATGTTCCGGCACCCTTCGCGCGGCTTTATACGCGCCTGTTCGATCCCGGCCGTGAAGTCGGGCGCCGCATCGATGCGCACGACGCGGCGCTGGGCGAGGCGGTGGTATCGGTCGATGCGCGAAGCGTCATTGCGCAGGCCTGGCAGGATACCAGCGGCCTGCTCCCTGTCATGGGCGTCACGCTGCTGGGATTGTGCGTTCTCGTCTATGCCGCGATCGCCCGCGCGCTGCGCCCGACGCGGGTGATCCTCGCCGGGCTGGAGCGCCTGGCCGCCAACGATCTTTCGGCGCGCCTGCCCGATTTCGACCTGGCCGAGCTCTCCCGCATCGGCGCCATCTTCAACCAGCTTGCCGCGAGCCTGGACCGCACCGTCGCCGAGCGGAACGAACTCACCAGGCGGCTGATCGGGGTCCAGGACGACGAGCGCCCGCATCTGGCGCGCGAGCTGCATGACGAGTTCGGCCAGTGCCTGGCCGCCGTGGCCGCGGTGGCCGCATCGGCCAGCCAGACGGCGCGCGATGAGTGCCCGTCCCTGCTACCCGAATGCCAGTCCATCCAGCGCACCACGGCGCGCATGATGGATACGTTGCGGGGCGCGCTGGTCCGCCTGCGGCCGCCCGACATCGACGAGCTGGGCCTGGCATTGAGCGTCGAAGGCCTGGTGGCCGGCTGGAATGCCCGCGGCCGCGGCACCACCCGTTACGAGCTCGAGCTGTCCGGCCGCTTCCAGGCGCTGCCACCCGGCTTTTCCGCCAACATCTACCGGATTGCGCAGGAGGCGCTGACCAATGCGGCCAAGCACGCGGAGGCGACGCGCGTACGGCTGCGTCTTTTCAAGCGCGACGAAGCGGGCGGACGGCCTGCCGGCGAGATCGAGCTGATCATCGAGGATGACGGCAGGCACAGCGATATCGACATGGCCGCGCGGGCGGGGATGGGGCTGCTCGGCATGCGGGAGCGTATCGCCGCCCTCGGCGGCCGCTTGAGTTTCGCGGCCGCGCAGCCGACCGGACTCATCCTGCGCGCGGTGATACCCGCGCCGCCCGCGGCACTCGGCGCCGATCCCGGATGAGGCGGCCGGCGTGATCGACGAGGCTGTCGGCATCATGCTGGTCGACGATCATGCGATCGTGCGCGAGGGTTATCGGACGCTGCTGCAGAAGCAGCCGACATTGCGTATCGTCGCCGAGGCCGGCGACGGTGCCGAGGCGTATCGATTGTTCAAGGAGAAGCGGCCGGCTTTGGTCATCATGGATCTTTCCATGCCCGGGCTAGGCGGCATCGAGGCGATCCGCAGGCTGGTGCAGTGGGATCCGGCCGCGCGCATCCTGGTTTTTACGATGCACCAGACCGCTTCCTACGCCGTGCAGGCGATCCGTGCCGGTGCCAGGGGCTACGTCACCAAAAGCAGCCCGCCGGAAGTGCTGGTCGCCGCCCTCTTCGAAGTGTTGAAGGGTCCCACTGCCCTAAGCCCGGACATCGACCACGAGCTGGCGCTCAGCCACCTGAGCCACGAGCCATCGGCGATCGAGGCACTGACCCCCAGGGAGTTCGAAATTCTGCGCATGATGCTAGCCGAACGAACCACCGAGCAGATAGCCGAAACCCTGCACGTCAGCCCCAAGACAGTTGCGAACACCCGCTACCTGGTCAGAAGCAAGCTAGGTGTAGCCTCCGACATCGAGCTGGTCCGCCTGGCACTCCGGCAGAACATCCTGGACTGACGCCGTGGAGCCCAAATATTCGGCCCGTTACGCACCAATGAACAAAAGTTTTTGCTTCTT
>JAATGE010000032.1 GCA_015654825.1 Rhodospirillales bacterium | reverse complement strand
CAGGGCTCTGCCCTGGACCCGCTGGGGCCAGTAGGCCCCAGACCCCATTCGTTTGGGGGGAACGGCGAAGCCCAAAAAATCGTGTCTGGTACAGGCTTCGCCGGGGCGCCGATGAAAAAGCCGCGCAGCGCTATCGGGGGGCTAGGGCCTCAGGCCCCAGCGGGTCCAGGGCAGAGCCCTGGCCTTTCTGACCTTAATTTAGCCCCCGGCCTTTGCACAAATTAGTCGGCGGCGAGCGCCATCGTCTTGCGGGCCTGCACCTTGCTTACGTAGTCCTCGACCGCCGCGCCGACCTGTTCGGCGTGGGTGGCAAACACGTGGTCCGCACCCGCGAAGATCCGGTAGTCGACCGTCACGTTCTTTTGCGTGTTCAGCTTGTCCACCAGTTTGCGCACCGATGGCTCGGGTACCAGCTCATCGCTGTCGCCGTGCACCAGCAGGCCGCCGCACGGGCAGGGCGCCAGGAAGCCGAAATCGTAGTGGCTCGCGGGCGGTGCCACCGAAATCCAGCCGGAGACTTCCGGCCGGCGCATCAGCAGCTGCATGCCGACGAACGCGCCGAACGAGTAGCCGGCGATCCACAGGCCGCCATGGCTCGGATTGACCATCTGCATCCAGTCGAGCGCTGCCGCGGCATCGCCGATTTCGCCGATACCGCCGTCATAGCGCCCCTGGCTGCGGCCGACGCCGCGGAAATTGAAGCGCATGACGCTGAACCCGAGCTTCTGGAAGCTCGTGTACATCGTGTAGGTGATCCGGTTGTTCATGGTGCCCCCATGCAGCGGGTGGGGGTGCATGATCAGCGCCAGCGGCGCGCCGGATTCCTGACTGTGATGGTAACGGCCTTCAAGCCGGCCGTCCGGGCCGGCAAACATGACCTCTGGCATTGCTTTTCTTCGTTCTTTCCACTGGCCGCGCCGGTGCATGACGCGCGCCTGATCCACACAAAAGGCACCTAAGCGCGCTATGCCCCGCCCGCTGGCCCCAACCATTGCTTTTCACTGACCGCTTCCGAACCCTATTCGCTGCGTCGTCCATCCCTGCTGCACGCCCTGCGTGGAGGGCCCTTTCGGCCCGGAGTGGCGCCGCCGGCGGAACCGGCGCACTTGAGTGTATTACCGATGCTGGTGTTTTACGATGCTGGGCCTTGCCGCCCCAATGGTTCCATCCTGTATACCGACACCCTTCGCACGAACGGGTCACGGTCGGACAAATATAGGCAGACAGGCCACCCGGATAACACCCAAATCGTGAGGGCCGGCGCATGAATCTCTCGCAACTGGCCGGCAAGGGACGCATGCGTTCGCCAATCGACGCATAAGCCGATCTCATGATCTATTTTGACGCTAACGCCTCTGAAATTCTTCATCCCGCGGCGCGCCAGGCGACGCTGGCGGCGCTCGACCTTGTCGGCAATCCGTCGAGCATCCACGGCGCCGGGCGGGCGGCCCGCCGCGTGCTGGAACAGGCGCGTTCAGAGGTTGCGGCCCTGGCCGGCGCCGCGCCGGCGGAGGTGATTTTCTGCTCCGGCGGCACCGAGGCGAACGCTGCCGCCATCGCCTCCCTCGGGCCCGGCCGGGCCATCCTGACCGGCGCCACCGAGCATCCCTGTGTACTGGCCGCCACACCGGGCGCCGCGCGGCTGCCGGTCCACGCCGACGGCACCCTCGACCTCGACGCGTTGCAGGCGGCGCTGGCGCAGAACCCGCCGGCCTTGGTGTGCCTGATGCTGGCCAACAACGAGACCGGCGTCATCCACCTGGTTGCCGAGGCGGCGCGGGTTTGCCGGGCACATGGCGCGCTGCTGCACGTGGACGCGGTGCAGGCCGGTGGTCGCTTGCCGCTCGATATTGCCGCGCTGGGCGCTGCCACGATGGCACTTTCCGCGCACAAGCTCGGGGGGCCCCAGGGCGCCGGCGCGCTGGTCACGGCGCCAGGTCTGCCGGTCGCGCCGTTGTTTGCCGGCGGCGGACAGGAACGCGGCCGGCGTGGCGGCACACCGGCGCTTCCGGCGATCGCCGGCTTCGGTGCCGCCGCGGCGAACGCGACCGGGGCCGCGCATCTCGCGCCGCTGCGCGACCGGGTGGAACAGGCCGCCATCGAGGTCGGTGCGATCGTGTGCGGCGGCGGGCCGCGGCTGGCGAACACGTCCTGCCTGGCGCTGCCCGGCGTGCGGGCGGAAACCCAGGTGATCGCGCTCGATCT
>JAATGE010000441.1 GCA_015654825.1 Rhodospirillales bacterium | reverse complement strand
CGCTTATGGGGCAGAGCCCCGGGCCTGATATCGCCGGCCTTACGAACTGCCGGTTTTACGAACTCCCGGAACCGGTGCATGGTGCGGCGCAATAATCTCTGTGGAGAGTACGGTCGTGGTGACATTGAGCAGGATTTTGACCCTCGGCGTCGCGCTCGCCGCTTCGTTGCCCGGGGCGGCGCCGGCGCAACTCGTGACCGATCCGGCCCACGTAAAGCCCGGCGCCTACGCGGTCGAGCCATCCCACACGCGCGTGCTGTTCGCCGTAAGCCACATGGGCTTTACCACCTGGTATGGCGAATTCACCGGAGTTGCCGGCCAACTGGTGCTGGACCCGAAAAAGCCGGCCGCCAGCACGCTCTCGGTAACCCTGCCGGTGGCCAGCATTTCCACCAGCAACGCGAAGCTGGACGGCGAGTTGAAGGGACCCGGCTGGTTCGATGCCGCCAAATATCCGAGCATCGTGTTCACCTCCGCCAGCGTGCTTCCGGCCGGCCACAACGCCGCGCGCGTCTCCGGCAACCTGACGCTGCACGGGGTCACCAAACCGGTGACGCTGAACGTTAAATTCAACGCCGCCGGTACCAATCCGCTGAGCCACGCCTACACGGTGGGATTCGAAGTCAGCGGCCACATCAAGCGCAGCGATTTCGGCGTGTCGAAATACGTGCCGCTGGTTGGCGACGATGTGACCCTGATCATCAGCGCGGCGTTCGAGGCGAAATAGCCGCCCCGTCCGCCCCGGGGCGCGGCCGCGCTCTGCGGCCGCGACGGTTCGTGGCTCTATCGCCGCGACGGTTCGTCGCTCTATGGCCGCGACGGTTCGTCGACGATGTCGGTGTTGGCCAGCCTCGTCTCCGGCGTCACCACGATCACATGGTCCCAGCCTAGGCGGTGCGCGACACCGCCCAGCGCCGCGGAATAGTGCGACTCCGCCGAAAGCTGGTCGTCGAAGCTGAAGCAGGCCGCGCGCACGCCGTGCGCCTCGGGGTCGGCCTGGCCGACATGCGCCACCAGGCGCTGCTGCAACTGCGCCATGCGCGGCGGCGCAACGGCGCCGACATTGGCGACCGTGGTCTGGTAGGCGATCGCGCCGCTGCCGTTGCTGCCGGTGGCGGTGCAGTAAAGCCAGGCGGCGTCGGCCGGGGCGGCGGCGCCGCTGGCCAGCAGCGCGAGCACCAGGGCAGGGCGGGGCATCATTCGGCAACCTTTCGTAGCTTGGTGGCGACGCCGGCCGTGATATGCCGTCTCGCGCGGGTGCGGTGGTATTGAAAACCGCGGCAATGCGCCAGGGCAGCGACGGGGACGGCTAGGTGACCATGGGTGAGCGCGGCTGGCGTTGCTTCGGCATTTCGTGTGCCGCCGGCGCGCTGGTGCTGGCATGGGCCCGGTTGGCCGGCGCGCAACCGGCTGCCGCGGCGCCGGCATCGCGGTATCTTTACACCACCCCTTACGGCGCCTCCACCAACGACCCGTTCGACCTGGCGGTGGCGCCGGTGCAGAACGGCCCCGCCGGCACCGTCGCGGTCACACCCACCGCGCCGCCTAACGCCTACAGTTTTTCCGATTTCGCCCGCAACGTGCACGGCTATGTATCGGCCGGCGTCGCCACGCACGACGGCCACAGTTTCGACGGCGCCGTCATCATGCCGCTGGTCCCGGGCAAGGTCGACCTATCGGTCGCCGGTGCTACGGGACAGGTGGGCGGATTGCTGCCCTATGCGCCCGGCCACAAGCCCGGCACCGCACAGTACGACGCCTACGACGTCACTCTGCACGTGCATCCTAACGATAATCTGGACGCTTACATCGGCATTTCCGGCGGGCAGTACCGGGTGCCTTGGCCGGGCAGTCGTTAGCAGAAGTTTCAAAAAGACGTTCTTTTTTGAAAAAAAGAACCAAAAAACTTTGTTCGATTAGCGTTGCGACTCCGGACGAAAGTCGCGCGGCGGGGCGTTGCGCTTGAATGTTGTGGCATGTTACTTATCCGTAACCCCAGGGCGTGGGGACGGGAGGTACGCATGGGCTCTTTGGCGCGATCGCTGCTGGTGGTGCTCGCCTTGCCGGCAATCGCCGGCGCGCGCTGCAGCGTGCCGTGGGACGGTAATTCCGGCGGCGGCGGCGACACAGCCGGCGCGCAGGGCTGGACACAGGCACAAACCATCGCGTGGTACACTACCTCGCAGGGCTCGCGGCTAATCCCGCAAGCCTGGTTCGACGCGCTGGAACAACCCGACGCGGCCGCGCCGTTCCTTGATCCCACCTACATCGCAAGCTTCCGTTATTTGCCGAACCCGACCGCTGGCTGGGTCGGCCCCGATCCGTCCTGCCCGCTCGATCGCGCCTTGCCGCTGGGCTTTGCCGTCGACTGCCAGTCGGACACCAGCTTGTCGATCACGAAACTGCAATGGAAAACCGGCCAATCCGATCGCGAGCCGTGGGTCGGAATGAATTGCTCCGCCTGCCACACGGCAGTGCTCGGCTACAAGGGCACGCTGTCGCGCATCGAGGGCGGGCCGACGCTCGCGGATTTCCAGTCGTTTACCGAAGCGCTCGATCGCGCCTTGCAGAACACCCGCACCGACCCGGACAAATTCAAGCGTTTCGCGGCCAAGGTGCTTGGCGACAACACCCCCGCCGGCGACGCCGACAAATTGCGCGCCGCCATGCAGAGCCTGTCCGACTGGAACGCCTACATCGCTCGCCTCAACGCGGCGCCAATCCGTTACGGGTACGGACGCCTGGACGCGATCGGCCATATCTTCAACAAGGTCGCCGCGGTGGCAATGGCCAACAGCCCGGCCAACCAGATCGGCAACCCCGCCGACGCGCCGGTGAGCTACCCGTTCCTGTGGAACGTGCCGCAACAGGACAGGGTGGAATGGAACGGCCTCGCCGCCAACAAGAAGGTCGGATCGGGGCCGCAAAACGATTTCGATATCGGCGGCCTCGGCCGCAATACCGGCGAAGTGATCGGCGTGTTCGCCGACATCACCATCAAGCCGGACCCGGGCCTCGGCGGCTACGGATCGAGCCTGAACGAACCACATCTGGTCGGCATGGAGGAGGAGTTGGGCTGGCTGAAACCGCCGACCTGGCCCGCCGCGTTCCCGCCCATCGACCAGGCGCTGGCGAAGACCGGCGCCGCGCTGTTCCTCGGCAAACATTGCGACAGTTGCCACATCGTGCCCGCCATTCCGGCCAGCCTCACCGAACCCTACAAGGTGACGCTGAAGAAATTCCATTCCGACAACCCGAAGGATGCGCCGACCAACACCGACATGTGGATGACCTGCAACGCGGTGCTCGACCAGGCCGAGACCGGCCTGATGCAGGGCACCAAGGGCAGTATCGTTACCGGCACGCCATTCGCCGACAAGGCATTCAACGTGGACATGGTGGCGAACTCGGTCGCGGGCGCGCTGCTGGCTAACAAGATCGATCTGGTTGCGACCGGGTTCGAAGGCGTGTTCGGCATCAACCGCGGCCTGCCGCTGCCGTTCCAGGTTTTCCCGGGAGTCGATCCGAAAGAAGTGCGCCGGCAGCTATGCCTGCATTACCAGGAGCCGGATCCGCAGAATCCGAAGCTTGTCTATAAGAGCCGGCCGCTGCAAGGTATCTGGGCCACCGCGCCCTATTTGCATAACGGCTCGGTGGTATCGCTGTACGAACTGCTGCTGCCGCCGGCGCAGCGGCGCGCGAGTTTTTACACCGGCACACGCGAGTTCGATCCGAAGAATGTCGGTTTCGTGCCGGACCAGTCAGCCGAGAACAGCTTTCTCTTCGTCGCCCGCGACGTAAACGGCAAGCCGGTCGACGGCAACTCGAACGAGGGGCACGATTACGGCAACGCCGCACTGACCGACGCGGAGCGGTGGGCGCTGGTGGAGTACATGAAGACGCTTTGAAGCCGCGCAGCGCTAAATGGGGTCTGGGGACTTGTCCCCAGCGGGTCCAGGGCAGAGCCCTGGCCTTCCTTCCCTTCACCTTCCCTCCGCAAACTCAATCACGCCCGAGGCACGGTCGAACACCACATACTTTCCGCAAAACAGCGGCAGGCCCAGAAGCGACTGGCCGCCGAACATATAGCCGTCGCCGCAGATCGCCACGACGGCCACACCTTTCGAGTTCGCATCGAGCTGCCAGTAGTCCCGCGGCTCGACCGTCAGCGGTACGTCGGCGCCGCCGCTGCCCTGCAAAGTGAGCGTAATTGTCGGCCACGCGGCCAGGTCGATGACCGCCTGATCGCCGCCGTTGATGCCGTACTGCGCAAAGTTCTTCAAATGGCCGGCGAGACCCGGATCGATGGCGGCGAACGATGCCAGCACCTGTTCGTACACCGGTTGGTCCAGCACCAGCAGGTAGGCGCCGCTGTCGACAATGGAGTTCGATACGGCCTGGCTGTCGGCGGCGGGCGGTGCCACGGCAATGGCCGGCTGGCTGCCGACCTGAATGGAAATCAGGTTGGTATTATAATATTTCTCATGCACGATCGCCACCGGCTTGAACGGGCCCGTGTAAAGATCGGTGCATTCGGCGCCGCCTCCGACGACAAAAATGCCGCTGTTCAGCGGGTCGGCCGCCGGGTCCGCCTGCGCGGCGCATTTGACCGAGCGGCTGACGCGAAAAGCAAATTTGTTGCTACACAGGTTGGCGTCGGCAAGCTGGTCGAACAGCGTCGGCACGTCGGCCTTGGTACCGAGATAGGTCTGCCCGGCGCCATACTGGTTCTGCCAGGTATCGGCCGGCATTTGAAACGCGTTTTCCAGCGACTTGTAGGCAAGGCCGATAATGCCGTGCGCACCGGCGAAATTGTCCGGTCGCGTATCGTAGGTAACGGCCATTTGGGCACCGGCCAGTGTCACCGCCGCCGCTTGATCGCTGCCGGTCAGGGCCAGGGACGTATTGATCACGCCACCGGTCATGGCGCTCGCGCCATATTGCGCGGTCTGCAGCAGCTTGGTGTGGGTTGCGGTGGCGTCCGCGTCGGGATTATACGCGGCGCGCGAGGCCGCGAGCGTGCTGCTACCTGTATCCAGCAGCATCTTCAGCAATGTCGCGTTGGCCCCGACCGCGATCGTCGCGGTAAACTGTCTGACCGCGGTAAGATTATCGATGCTGATCCTGACGGGATCCGGCATGGCGCCTCCCTCCGCGCGGCTGTGACGCATTTCCCTCGGCGGAATATAGCGGCGCCCGCATTCATTTAAGAATCAATTTAACCGACACGGGGCAGTGATCGCTCAATCGTTCGCGGTCGCTTTCATCGGTCGATCGGTAGGTCTGCACGCGCAGGCTGCCCGGCACCAGCCAGGCGCGCGCCGGGCCGCCGAGGAAAATATGGTCGATGAACGCGCCGCCGCCCCAGCACGGATCGCTGCTGCCGTCGGTCGCGCGCGTCAGTGGCGCCGCGGCCGCCAGGGCGGTGGAAAGCTCCTCCGGATCGTCGAGCACGCGGTTGAAATCGCCGAGCACCGCGAAGGCCACGCCCTCCGCCGCGCGGGCGCCGATCCAGTCCGCGAGCAGCGGTATTTGCCGCGCGAACAGCGTGCATTCCGCGCGCTTGCTGCGCCGCAGATGGTCGGTATGGCAACCGGTTTTCAAATGCACCGCCAGCACGCGCAACGCGGCGCCACCGGGAAAAGTCAGCGTCGCATCCAGTCCGTGCCGCAGGCGGTGGGGCGCCTCCGGCGGCTCTACATCCAGCGCCGCAAGATCATCGTTCTGCCGCACCGCGATCGGGTGGCGCACGGCGAGGCCGACCTGCTGCACGACATCCTGGTGGATCGTAACGATACTGTAGCGCGCGGGATCGAACAGTTTGGCCGCGGCCTGCGGGCCGTCGACTTCCTCGAACGCCACGACATCGGCGGCCAGCATATCGGCATAGCGGTGCAGCGCGGCGATATCCGCGGCGGTGCGGGGATGGACGTCGGCCGGCAGCTCCGCATCGTGCGGCGGCCGCAGCGTGAACCAGTTGAGGTTCCAGGTGGCGATTTTGACGTCGGCAAGGGTGGGTAGCGAAACGAAAAGGCAGGCAAGGAAGAAGGCCAAGGGGCTCTGCCCCCTGGACCCCCGACGGCGTGCCGCCGCTGTCGTTAGCGCTGCGCGGCGGGAGTATTCCCCCCCATATCGGGGGTCTGGGGCCTCAGGCCCCAGCGGGTCCAGGGCAGAGCCCTG
>JAATGE010000558.1 GCA_015654825.1 Rhodospirillales bacterium | reverse complement strand
TTGCTTCCACTTAATCGAATGTTGCCATTCCGTGATACGGACCGTTTCCCCATCCACGGATTGCAGCGAGGCCACCATGCCTACTCCGCCCCGTTCCGAAAAAACCCTGCACTGGGTCGTGCTTTTCCTGGCGCTGGCGGCGGTGTTGGCGCTGCTGCAGGCGTGGAACGCCTATTCGATGCGCGCCATCGTGCAGACCGCCGAGATGGCGGCCGATCCGACCGCGCCGAAGGACCAGTTGGAGCGCGCCCGCGCCCGGCAGGAACTGATTGGCAAGCAGATCGAGAATGACAGCAAGGGCGAGCTGCCGATCAGCCTGACGGCGGGCCTGAGTGCCGCGGTCGCGACGCTGGCGGCGATCCTCGGCGCTTTCCTGACGCTGCGCGGCTATGTCGATGCGCGGGACAAGGAGCGGCACGACCGGCTGGAGGCGGCGCGACGGGACGTGGAAACGCGGGAGAAGGAGCGGCAGGACCGGCTCGCGACTGAATTGAACGAGACGCTGATCCGACTTGTTTCCGACGTGTGGCGCCAGCGCGTGGTGGGCGCGGCCGGGTTGCTGCCGTTTTTCGCGGCCGACCGCGCCGATTTCCATCCGCAGGCGCTGGCCGCGCTGATTGCCGCGGCGCGGTTCAAGGAGGACCAGCCGGCGGTGCGCCAGGGCATTCGCCTTGCGGTGGAGCGGGCGGCGGGCGCGGTGGCGCCGGCGCTGCTCACCGAAATGAGCTGGCAGGGGGTGCGGCTGCCGGATGTGAACCTGACGAAGGCGCGGCTCGCCGGCGTCGACCTGCGGGATGCGGTGCTGGAAAATGCGCGCCTGTCGGGCGCCGGACTTGCGGGGGCCGACCTGACGGCGGCCAGCCTGCAGGGCGCGCGGCTCGATGGCGCCGGGCTGCGGAACGCGGTGCTGACCTATGCCGACCTGGCGGGCGCGACGCTGGCAGGGGCGACGCTCGGCGGTGCCACGCTGACGAACGCAAAAGTGCTGAACCTCGATCTCGAGGGCGCGGATTTGCGGGACATCGGGCCTGGGTGGCGCGGGGTGCCGTGGGATGCGACGCGCAACTGGCGGCAGGCGATTTTCGACGCACCGGTGCGTGCCGAACTCGACCGCATTTACGGCCCCGCCGCACCGAAATTCCGCGTGCTGATGCTGCTGTGGGAATTCCCGCCCATGGTCGCCGGCGGCACCTGGACTGCCTGCTACCACCTGGTGCGCAACCTGCGCCGGCGCGGCGCCGACGTGACCATCGTGGTGCCCTGGGCGCGCAAAAGCCTGCTGCTCGATCCGCCGCCGTTCGGTGTCGATGTGCCCGTGGTGACGCTCGATATCGAGGTGCCGTCGGAAGCGGTCTCCGGCGGAGCCTGGTCGCCGTACAGCAACGCCGGCATGGCAGCACCTTACGGCAGGGGAATGAATCCCGCCTGGTCGCCGTACTATTCCGGCTGGTCGCCGTACGGCGGCGGCGGCGCGCTGTGGTCGGGTTACACATCGCCCGGCTTCGGTGCGAATGGCGGTGTATATGGCGGCGCCTATGGCGGTCCGTACGGGGGTTACGGCACTCCCTATGGCGGCTATGGCGGACCCTATGGCGGCAGCTACGGCTTTGGCGGCGCCGGAAATTTGTCCGGCTCCATCCTGTTCCGCCTGATCGGCGCCTTCGCCCGGCGCCTGGTCGATTATGTAGCCAACGAACCCACCGACCTGATCCACGCCCACGACTGGGTAACGTTCGACGCCGCCCGCGCCGCCTCCGAACACATCCACGTGCCATGGATCGCGCATTTCCACTCGACCGAGGCCGACCGCCAGCCCGGCAACGCCGACCCGCTGACCGAGCGCATCGAGCACGGTGCCGTCGACAGTGCCACCCGAATAGTTGCGGTCAGCGAACTGACGCGGCGCACCCTGATTGCGGCCTATGACGGCGCCGGCCGACGCACCGTCGATGTCATTCCGAACAGCCTGTCGGAAGGCGCCGCACCCACCGCCGAAATGGGCCGCTTCGAAACGCATCGCGTCATCTTCCTCGGCCGCCTGTCGCGTCAGAAAGGCATCGACCGGCTCTGCGAAGTCGCCGACCGGGTGCGCGCCAGCGGCTTCAATGCGGACTTCGTCGCCTATGGCGACGGCCCGGAAAGCTGGCAACTCGCCCGCCACCGCATAAATTCCGCCGGCGCACTCGGCTGGGACAAACGCGGCACGGCATTCCGCGGCGCCAGCGCGCTGCTCGTCCCGTCGCACGCCGAACCGTTCGGCATGGTGGTGCTGGAGGCGATGCAGCACCGCGTGCCGGTCATCTATCCCGCGGAGTCCGGCGCCGCCGAAGTGCTGCAGAACGGCATCAAGATCGCCGCCGGCGACACCGCCGAAATGGCCGGCGCGGTGATGCATCTGCTCGGCGATCTGAGCGCCTGGGAGGAGGCGGTCGTAGCCGCCGCCCGCGAAATCGAACACTACCCGGAACGCGGCTACGAGGACCGCCTGATCGCGGTCTGGACCGAGGCAATGGCTGTCAGGAGCGGAAGCCCATAGACGGAAGGCCAGGGCTCTGCCCTGGACCCGCTGGGGCCAGTAGGCCCCAGACCCCATTAATTTGGCCGCGGTAGCACCCTCGACATTGGAGGCGAGACGCTATATAATACCTATTATATAGGGGCCACAAATGCTTGCGTTGAAAATCACTACGATCGGCGCTTCGGCCGGAGTCATTCTGCCGAAGGAGGCACTGGCAAAGCTGCGCGCGCGCAAAGGTGACACGCTGTACCTGACGGAAGCCCCTGACGGCAGCTACCGCATCACGCCTTACGATCCGGCCTTCGCGGCCCAGATGCAGGCCGCCGAGGACATCATGCACGCCGACCGGGAGATTCTGCGCCAGTTGGCGAAATGACCTGGATCTGGGTCCAGGAAGCCGTGGTGTTCGCCATCCACGACCGCCAGATCGCGGAACATGGCGGCAGCGACGGCGTACGCGACAAGGGTGCGGTTCTTTCCGCCCTCGCACGCCCGGTCAACCGCGCCCCCTATGAGGACGCCGACGCCGCATCACTGGCCGCTGCCTATGCGTTCGGCCTCGCGAAAGACCACGGTTTTGTCGACGGTAACAACCGCACCGCCTGGGTAGTAGCGCGCCTATTTCTGCGATTGAACTGCAGGGTCCTGCGGTACGACGCCACGGAGGCGGTTCATATACTAGAGAGTGTCGCATCTGGAACGATCACGGAAGACGATTTGGCCGCATGGCTTCGTGGCCGGATTTCAAACGCCGGCACGGACGACTAACGGCATTATCTGGAAGCCCGGAACGAGCACTATCCCTACGGCGCCACTTATGTTCCTGGTCAGCGGTCGATGACAAGAAACATGCGCAAGGTCTCCATTCGAGCGTGCAACGAGATATTGCGACTTCGTATGAGTTCCTCGCCGGTAACTTCGCGCCTCAAACTTGCCTGCAAAGACGAGATTAGCCCTTGGAGGGGCTTCTAACTTGCTTTTGCTGGGACGTAAGTCCGTTAATCGACCTTGCCAAGACTGCGGCCAATTGAGTGTCGTGCGTCACACGGAAAGCAGCTTTCAGTTCATAGAGCTTCTTGCGTTGACGATTCGGAAGATGGGTTGACCCATCTCGCACGATCACCCCCGTCACTTCCCCTACGCCTGCCCGGAAGTGCCGTTCCTTGTGATAGACGAGGCTCCGGCTATGAACCTGTTGCCGAATGTCCCAAATCACGCGTTCCGGAACGATATCACCGGAGACCGTTATATCATCCATATAGACGCTGACCTTGCATCCCGCAGCCTTGGCTATCCGTGCAATTTCCATCCACATGTCATGGAACGCATAGAAGGATAATATTGGGCTGACGGTACTCCCGGTAGCCAAATGACCGTTGGCGGTGAGTAACTCCGCCAAGATCGAGGCAACATCCTCTGGACACTGCATGACCGTGTGGAAAAACCAATAGACTCGATGCCGAGGGGTCGAAGGAAAGTATTTCGCTACGTCAAGCGTGCGGATTTCGCGAGCACCAACATGTAGCGCAGCGTTGGAAACGTAAGATCGACCTTTAACCGGGCAAAACAGAAAGTCGGGCGGCTCAACTCGCATGAGGAGAGATCGAACTCTGTTGTGAATTGGCCTTAATGGGCCCCGAGGCTCTTGGACGTGCCGTATCTTTGTAATGCCGTTGCGAACCACTTCGATTTCACGGGAGGTAAACGGTCGATCAAGCGCCAAGGCTGCCTTTAGACCACTCTCTGTCAGTCCTAGTATAGAAGCGAGTTTACGTCTCGTCGTGACCCGATAGAGTTGCGACTGATTCAATGGATGCCTGAGTCTCACGACCCCAAAGCTCCCTCGCGGCCTGATCGCGCAGCAATGAATTTTAGTAAAGCTAGCACTTTGTTGGATATGTTCAAACGAACCCGGTCGGACCTTCCCTCACTCATATGTTCTGAAAAAAACATGATCGACGAAAGAGGCATCTTGAATTCTTCGGCGTAACTTTCGAGCAATTGCAGGGTCGGTTGCTTCTTTCCATGTTCGATCTCGGATAGGTAGGACGGAACCACATTCAGTCTAGCCGCAAGCTCTCTCTGCGGTAGGTCATGAAATACCCGAATCATCCGCAGAGCGTCGTTAATCATGCTACCTCCGGCCAATCGTGCAAATAACTGGAATACTGGACCTTGATCTTTTCAGTGCTGGGCGAAAATCCGAACCAGCTCTTTCGCCAGTCTTACCAGGGAGTCGGCTAGCCGCGCCACTGCGAACATCGCTTTCAGCACCTGCGGATTGCAAAGCCACTCTATTAAGTGAACTTTTTTCGTCCGCTTCGATCCCCGCCACCTGTCAGCCACTAACCGCTCGTGAATCATCGGCTTGCTCTCCTTCCCACTCAGCGAAATGCTGAGTGCTGCCACGGAAGAGTGCACGGGTTGGCGGCGGTTTAGGCCCAGCTCCCACGGGGCGCGGCGGCTGCAAGCCGCGCCCCCCGCCCTCGTCGCGCTGACGCTGACGGAAGACAGAAGGGGTTTACTCCTTCCACGGGCCGGAAAAGCATCCGGCCCTGTTCATGACAGTCATCCCTTAGTTGCTGACCGAGACATCAAAGCAGAGTCGCTCCGGTCTGTCTAGGTGTAAAATTCGCTATTGGCGAATTTTATTCGTCTATACGGCGGTTAAGCGGGCTACCTGGTCACGACCCGCTCTCGGAGTCGCGCTGTGGCCGCCTTGCATCTAGAGTTTGAAGTCAACCCAGGCTTGTCTGAGGGCAATCTGGGCATCAGGGAGGCCCGGCCCTCCCTCCGACGGCGGCCGGGCTTCGTTCACCGTGACTCGGCCGCTCGTTGCCAATCCATAACCATGGCAAGCACGAGAGCCGCGGCCCCCCTTGCCTGCGGACACCGGGGTACAGCGCGAGGGAGTCTGCCTCCCAGTCCGTTTGAGGCAAATTGGAGAAACTATTTTCTTCTCGCGGCTCGCGGCGCAGACCGAGTGCG
>JAATGE010000262.1 GCA_015654825.1 Rhodospirillales bacterium | reverse complement strand
GCCGCCCTCCCGCCCGGCGCCGGGCGCTCGGCCATAAGGGCCAGGTGTGGCTCCACCCGCGGAATGCATTCCGGCGACGGCGCCGCGGCTGCGCGGCATCTGCCCGCCCGCACCGCCTGCACCGCCCGCCCGGTAGCCTTGCGATGCCATGCCGCCGGCGCCCGCCGGCATGTGGTAGCCCCCCGCCGCAGCGCCGCCAGGTGCGCGCATCATCGGCGCCGGGCGCGCCATTGGTGCAGGCCTGGCCATCGGCGCCGGTCTTGCCATTGGCGCAGGTCGAGCCACTGCGGGCCGGGGCGGCGGATTGTTCGGCTTCGTGTTGGCATCCGCGGAACCGGGTAGCGCGGTGCTCAATGCCAGTGCGATCACGCACCCGCTCGCCGCGGCCATCGGCGCTCGTTTAAAAGTCATGGTGGCGCCCTCCCGAGCGTCATTGAACATCAACCGAACCGATCCGCCGCCCCGAAATGTCGATGACCGGTTCCGCGCTACAATAGTCGGCTGGGCCGCATGCCACGACACGACGGCTTCAGATTTCTACAACGAGCGACGTTAGCTTCAGGGCGTACCGATGGTCAACCGAATCAGCCCCGCTGCCATCGCGGAAAATCGCGATGGCTGCATCTGTGATCACGTATTGCAAGGGATGGTTGCGACCGTTCCGGTTCTCGGCGCAATGGCCGCCGCCCGCGGCACGGTTTATGTGCCGGGTCAAAGCTCGAACGGACTGGTTCCGATCTCCGCCAGCGCGGCCCACCCGGTCGCCGCGATGTGCGGCCGCCGGAAGTAGAAAAAATCGGCGCTGTCGGTGACGCCGGTGGAAAGGCCGGTGGTCAGCTGCGGCACGGTTGTCGCCCACACCAGGCCGCCGGGGGCGGTCTCCGCCTTAAGGGTGCCCATCAACCGGGCCGCGAGTTCCACCTGTCCCGCCCGGCGCGCCGCCAACGCCGCATAGGCGGTGCCCTCGAGCCAGATGCCGTCACGGTCATCGTCGAAATCGATGCCCCTTGCATCGCCCGCCGGAACTCCCTGGTGCGCCACCAACCACCCCAGCGCCGCACCCCACGCGGGCGACGGCGACGGCGCCAGCAGCGGCCACAAATTGGCATCGGCGGCCGGATGCGGGTTAACCGTGCCATCCGGCGCCAAACCGGTTTGAAAATGGCCGTCGGCCGCATCCCACATGGCGCCAACAAAGCTTTTCGCATGCGCGGCGGGCTCCGGGCGGCCGAGCGATGCGAAGGCAACCGCCAGGTCGATATTATGTTCCGTACTGATCCAGCCGAGCCGTGTCGGTGCCGGTTCCCAACCTAGAAATCCGCCGGCATAGCCGCGCGGGACGCGCACGCTGCGCTCCACCCAATCGCCGGCGCGCGCGGCCGCATCATGGAAGCGCCCCTCGCCGGTCGCCCGCCCCAGCGCTAGCCAGAACAGCATCGCCCACGCTACCACACCGGTCGCGGTTCCAACCTGGTATCGATCCTCGATCCATTTGGCGGTAGCCGCGTCCCACCAGCCCGGCAACGGATAGCGGCCATCCGCCGGCACCGGCCCGGCCGCATAGGCGTTACGCAGCCGGCCGTCGCGCCAGAAACGATCGCGCGCCTGCGCCTGCAGCAAGGCTTCGCCCAATACGAGCGCGGCGGCCGGCCGCCCAGCCGCCAGCAGCGCCAATCCCACGACCGCGTTGTCATAGACATAGGCGCAATTGCCATGCGCCTGGTCGAATGGCCCCGCACCCGCCACATCATAGCTGCGCAACAATCCGCCGCGCGTCACGCGCCCGGCCAACGTCTCCGCCCAGCCGCCCACGGGCGCAGCCGCGAGCACGAACGGGGCGAGCATGGCGACGCGGCGAGGAACGCCGTGCCGCCCTGGTCCGCGACATTCCATCGCTCACGTCCTCATCCCGCGGCAACGGTGCATGCTCGCAGCTTCCGAGAATAGAGCCGTGTCGGCGTCACCGGAAACTTTCTGGGCGCCAGGAGGAGGGTAGAGTGGCTTCGCCGACCAGGGGCTCTGCCCCTGGACCCCG
>JAATGE010000134.1 GCA_015654825.1 Rhodospirillales bacterium | reverse complement strand
CAGAGCCCCTGGCCTTGCCTGTCCTTGCCTCCAACGCCCAACAACGCCACGCCGATTGATGACAATACGGCGACGCATTGCTAGAACGCGCGCGCCCCGCTCCGGACCAAGCATGAAAATCGTCGCCTGCAACAGCAACCGGCCGCTCGCCGAAGCGGTCGCCGCCAGCCTCGGCCTGCCGCTGACCCGCGCCTCCGTCCGCCGCTTCGCCGACATGGAGGTCTTCGTCGAAATCCAGGAAAACGTGCGCGGCGAGGATGTCTTCGTCATCCAGTCCACCAGTTTTCCCGCCAACGACAACCTGATGGAGCTGCTGATCATGCTGGACGCTCTGCGCCGCAGCAGCGCCCGCCGCAAGACCGCCGTCATTCCGTATTTCGGCTACGCCCGGCAGGACCGCAAATCCGCCGCCCGCACCCCGATTTCCGCCAAGCTGGTCGCCAACCTGATTACCCAGGCCGGCGCCGACCGCGTGCTGACCCTCGATCTGCATGCCGGCCAGATCCAGGGCTTTTTCGACATTCCGGTGGACAACCTCTACGCCGCCCCGCTGTTCGCCGGCGACATCAGATCGCGCTTCGACGGCCGCAACATGATGATCGTCTCGCCGGACGTCGGCGGCGTGGTCCGCGCCCGCGCGCTGGCCACGCGGCTCAATTGCGACCTGGCCATCATCGACAAGCGGCGTGAGCGCGCCGGCGTCGCCGAGGTCATGAACGTCATCGGCGACGTGCGCGGCCGCGACTGCATCCAGGTCGACGACATCTGCGACTCCGGCGGCACGCTATGCAACGCGGCGGACGCGCTGATTGCCAACGGCGCCAAATCCGTCAGCGTCTACGTGACGCACGGCGTGCTGTCCGGCGGCGCGGTCGCCCGCATGGCCGCCAGCCCGATTGAAATGACCACGATCACCGACAGCATCACCGCTACCGAAGCCGTCCGCGTCAGCCAGAACATGCGCCAGCTGACCATCGCGCCCCTGCTGGCCGAGGCGATGAAGCGCATTTCCGAGGAGACCAGCGTCAGCAAGCTGTTCGACTAGGTAAGGAAGGCCAGGGCTCTGCCCTGGACCCGCTGGGGACAAGTCCCCAGACCCCGCGAGCGCTGCGCGGCGTTTCAATCGTCACCGCGCTTGGTATAAGCGCGGGTGCTTTTGCAACGCCCCTACTGGTTCCTCCGCCACGGCGAGACGGACTGGAACCGCGAGAACCGTACCCAGGGCAGCACGGACGTCCCGCTCAACGACGCCGGCATCGCCCAGGCGCGCCAGGCCGCCACTCTGGTCCGCGGACACGGTATCGCCGCGATCGTCTGCTCGCCGCTCGGCCGCGCGCGCCAGACCGCCGACATCGTCGGCACGGCGCTCGGCCTGCCCGTCGAAGTGCACGCCGACCTGCGCGAGGCCTCGTTCGGCGTTCACGAGGGCGAGACAATGGGCGCCTGGTTCGCCGCCTGGGTCGAAGGCCGCGTCGCCCCCGAAGGCGGCGAGAGTTTTTCCACCGTCCGCACCCGCGTCGTCGCCGCCCTCAACGCCGTGCTCGCCGCCCCAAATTTAACCCTGGTCGTGGCCCACGGCGGCATGTTCCGCGCCCTGCGCGCCGCCATGGGCTTCGCCGCCACAGTGCGCACCCCGAACGGCATGCCCCTCTACTGTGAACCCGAAGCCAACCTCTGGCGCATGACCGCCGCCACCGAACTCAACGGCGCGGAAACCCCCACGCCCTGACGCTTTGCCGTTTTCGCAATGAAAAGGCCAGGGGCTCTGCCCCTGGACCCCGCTATGGACACGTCCACCACGCGGCTGATCGACCGCATGGACGTGCATTCTACCAGCATGGAGAGGATTTGGAGTCGTTTAGCGTCGGGAGCTTCTTCATGCCCCTGTTATAGTTGGCCTATTTGGTGACATCAGGCAGTATTTTCAGTATTAGGGCGATTAACTAGCCCCCTTCCGCGAGGGCAGCTCGACACCAGCCACTATGTTCGCCGCGTAATAAGTTTTTATCTTGCGCGTCGCGCGTTTTGAAAGCAGCAGGCCGCTGCCTATCCGGATAAGAACGTCGTCTGTCGCATCCTCTTTGATCAGATAAGAAAATGAAGAAACAGCTTCTATAATATGAGGATGGCTCAGAATGACCGCTCTATGATATGCAACCCAACTTAGATGAGATATGAATGAATGATCTCCTTCTCTCAAAAGGCATGTCTCGTCGTAATACTCTCCTGGACAAACACTCTGAATGCAGACTGCTAAATGGCAGTCTGACGGGCATTTCTCGGTCAATAATACAAATAGATGTTTCTGATCCGGCCCCGGTCCCGATGCGACGAGAAACGTTCGCCCTCGGCAGGGTAAATACGTCATCGTGCCTTTGCTAGCTCTCGCTCAGAATATCGGCGTTCAAGAATTTTCTTTTCTAAGCCGACCGGATTTTCTTTGCTGAGAAACTTAAAAATTCGGCTGTACGGGATAGTGACGGAGGACCCTTCGGGGTCTTCCCACTCTGGGCAATTGTCATGGGTGTATTTTACGAGCTCCCATTGATTCATGCGCCCAAACTCGTTCCAGGTCAGTTCTAATGTCTCTACATCAGACTCAGAAAGCTCATCTAGATCTTCTACAGAAATATCCGCCTTTGCTAGCTCAACGCAGTGGCCGGCGCGATCCGACACGAATGCGTCCCATCCGTCTGCCCCGGTGCAAACGCACTCATATGTCGTGGAGCTTACCGGCCCCTGCGGCATCGACACAAAGCGGTCCATCAGCATCGGCTCCTCATAAGCCGCCATGTGCCGCCTTTCCGCCAAATAGATCAATTTTATGAGTTTGACGACGTTAAGCCGGCCGCCCTGTCGCATGATAAAATATGCTGCGACTTGCCCAGCGCGACGCGGGTCGAAACTCGTATCTCGTGGAATAATCATCCTCAACGCGCTGCAGCGGCCTTCCTAGCCACTGCCCTGCGCCCCCCCCTGCTCATGCTTTCAGCCCGCGTTTTTGCCCCGGCTCGGCCGCTTCGGACGCGCCCGGACGGAGGCCGCAGCTCCTCCACCATTTCACCTGCCGCTATACGAGCGACTTTGATAGCTGTCCCAATAAGGTCGGCAGGGCGCCGTTCGCCCCGAGGGCCCGTTGGCATTATGTTCTCCTTGCGCGACTCGGCTACTTGGTACTGCCGTTGCCGGATCACAGTTCTCTGTGGGTGTTATCGGTGCATAGGTGCACCCCACAAGCATCACTTGCCTCGGCAGTTCCTAAGCTCCGTTGACAAAACGCCGTTCAAACGCTACCAACTCACATGAGTTGGTAGCGTTTGAATAATTTTCCGCCGCCTTCCGCTCTTGTCCGTCGCAGAAGCATTCTAGGCTGGCAGCCTAACCTATTCTGCCTCATTCTTGAGAAATTCAAACTGAGTCACCGACGAGCCCCTGGTCGGCGAAGCCGTTAATCACAAATCTACCGCCTATTAGCATAACCCCTATCCTAGCGCTTATGGCGCTCGTCCTTTCCATCCCTATCCTGGCGCCTATCGCCCGAGATCGCGCCACGGAGCAAACGAGGTTTTCAGTGGCATTTGTCCGCATACTAGGGGTCGCGATCCTGTTGGCCTCGAGCCAGGCCCACGCCGCCGCCCCCGCACGGATCGCCATCGCCGATTTCGACTATGTCGACACCTCCGGCGAGGTGCGCGACCAGCGCGCCGCCCACGGCGCGCAACTGAAAACGCTGGGCCATGAAATAATCGCCGCCCTCGCCCACAGCGGCCGCTTCGCCCCCGTGCCACTCGCCTGCCCGGCACCACCCTGCTCCGCCGACAACTTGGACCAGGACGCCATAACCCACGCCGCCCGCGCGCAAAACGCCCGGTTCGTCGTCTTCGGCGGCGTGCACAAAATGAGCACCCTGATCCAATGGGGCCACATCGAGGTCATGGACGTCGCCACCGGAAAGCGCCTCCTCGCCCGCACCGTCACCTTCCGCGGCGACACCGACGACGCCTGGCACCACGCGGCGGCCTACATCGGCCAGATGCTGGTAGACTCCCTGCACGCCTGAGCCGCGCCCCCGACCCCCACAAAGCCCTTGCACTTTCTAAGGTGCACACCTTAGAAAGCTCCCAGGCCCGGGGAGCGGCGCGCCCATGCGCGCCTTGCTGGCAGCCGCGCCGCGTGGAGACCGCGATGGGCATCGAGCATTTCGACGTGCTGGTCATCGGTGCCGGCCTGTCCGGCATCGGCGCGGGCTACCATCTGCAAAAACACTGCCCCGGCCGCAGCTACGCCATCCTCGAAGGCCGCGACTGCATCGGCGGCACCCGGGACCTGTTCCGCTATCCCGGCATCCGCCCCGACTCCGACATGTACACCCTCGGCTACTCGTTCCGCCCCTGGCAGGAAGCCAAGGCGATCGCCGACGGCCCCTCGATCCTGCACTATGTGCGCGACACCGCCGCCACCTACGGCATCGATCGCCACATCCGCTTTCAGCACATGGTCAAGCGCGCCGCCTGGTCCTCCGCCGACGGAAAATGGACCGTCGAGGTAGAGCGCGGCCCGACGCACGAACCGGTGCGCTACACCTGCCAGTTCCTGTTCATGTGCAGCGGCTATTACGATTACGAAGAGGGCCACAACCCCGCCTTCGCCGGCGAGGATCGTTTCGCCGGCCGCCTGGTCCACCCGCAGCACTGGCCGGAGGACCTGAATTACGACGGCAAGCGCGTGGT
>JAATGE010000215.1 GCA_015654825.1 Rhodospirillales bacterium | reverse complement strand
TGGGGTCCAGCCGATAGTGGCTGGCAATGGTGCCGGCATCATCCATGGCGGGCAGGGTAGGGGGGGCAGGTTGACGGATCGTGTTGGGAGGCGGGGAAGGGAAATCCAGGGGTCTGTCCGTTAGACGCCAAGGAAAGGCCAGGGCCCTGCCCTGGACCCGTCACGCCGAAGGCGTGCTGCGCACGACGGGGCCGTAGGCCCCAGACCCCATTCATTGGGGGGAACGGCGAAGCCCCGGACTCCACGCCTTGTTAATTGGCCGGGCTCGGGAACCCGAACTCGGCAAACTCCATTGAGCTTGCGGCCATCCGCAAGGCCAAATTTGGAGGACCGAGATGAAACATACACGATCCGGAACGAGCCTGCTTGCGTCGGCGTTGCTGCTGATGACCGGTGCATCTTCGGCGTACGCGTCGTGCCCGGCCAAGGCCATCGTCGGAACCTGGGACGATCAGTTCGGCTCCGTAGCCAAGATTACCAGTACAACCAAAGGGACCGCCACGGCGTCCTCGGTCGTGTGCAGCGTACCTGGAACGGTCTATAAATTGGCGATCAATCTGACCGGCGGCTCGCCGCCGACCACGGCCAAGGTTGTAGGAAAGCCGCCAAAGGGCAGCAGTTGCCCGGTCGTAAAGGCGACGTTGAAATATCAGAAAGGTAGCTGCACGGTTGCCAGTGGCCCCGTGAAGTTCAATGGCGGCACCATCCAGGACACCTGGACCAAGCAGAACGCCAGCAGCGCACGAACGCCGAGCCGACAGGGCGGTACGCTCACCGATGGCTTGAAATAACCGTTCCGAAGCCGCCCGGAAGGTCTCCCCGCCCGGGCGGCACCATTAACAAAAGTTTTTGCTTCTTTTTTCAAAAAGAAGCCTTTTTTTGTTGCCTATTCCGCCAGGTAATCGTGCACCACCTCGCCGAGCCCGAGGGTGAGATCGGCCAGTATATGTGTTGCCGAAATCACTTCGCGCACCGGCAGGTCCGCCACCGGCGCCAAAGCGTGCGGGTACAATCCGAGCGCGCCGGGCCCGGTCCAGACGCCTTTCAGCGTAATGTCCTCGAGATAGTAGCGCACCAGTTCGCAGATCCGCGGAGTTCCGTCCACATGCGGCACGATTTTCAGCAGAAAGGTCGGCTCAAGCAGGGACGCCAGCGTAGGGTCGTGCGGCAGCGCGCGATGCTTGTAGCCCATGGTGCCGACCGCGACGCGCACTTTTCCGTAATCCAGCGTGCCGACCAGCGTATCTACCTGCACTTCCAACGTCGGGTTGGCCAGCTTCTTGGGAAACCCCCAAAGCTCGCGGCCACCGGCGATCGGGGCTTCGTCGTTCAGGTACATCGCGTGTGTGTAGCCGCCGTGCACGCCGTTGAACGTCACGGGAATGACCTGCCCGGTTTCGGTGTAGTCGCCGAACCCCGTGGAATCCGGCATGCGGATGAATTCGTATTTGACGATGTCGTCGGCGACCTGCAGCGGGGCCGGAACGACCTTCTCGAGTGCCGCGCGGTCGGTGCGGTAGGTGATGATCATGTATTCGCGGTTGACGAACCGGTAGGGGCCCATCGGGAATGCCGGGCTCGTCGCGGGCATGGCAAAGGATTTGCGTACCGTCTGTTCATCCATGATGGGCCCCTTTGATCAGGAATGGTGTTTGCGCGGATTAGTCACGTCGAACGTGCGGAACCCGACATCGGGCGGGATCGGCTTGTTCCACGGCGCCGCATGCAGCGTGCGGCGCGCGTTCTCGCGGCCCTCGGCCCAGCGGCGGCCCATCGTGGCGCGATCGAACTGGTAGTCCTTCTGCGACCCTTGCGGGACGGAGGGACGATAGATCAGGTGCACCACATCGATTTCGGCCGCGCAGGCGATGTCGCGCATTTGCTGCGCTACCGGATCATCCCGGAGTTCCGCCGGCAGCCGGTTCAGGAACAGCCGCACCTGGCGCCGCAGGTTTTGCTTGTCGCCGGCATCGTCGGTGCCGGTGCGCGTGCGGCTGGAGTAGCGAATATCCATTTCGCGTTCCGCGACCTCATCGAGGTTCTTCGGCCGCGGCCCACGGGCGGGAAACAGGTCCACCTGGAAAATCAGGCTGTGCACCCGCGGCTTTTCGCCCATCGCATATTGCAGCGGCGTGTTGCTGATCAGGCCGCCGTCCCAATATTCCTGGCCGCCGATCTCCACCGAGGGGAAACCGGGCGGCAGCGCGCCGCTGGCCATGATGTGTTCCGGCGTCAGCCGCATGCGTGCGCTATCGAAATAGACCATGTTGCCGGTCTCGACCTCGACCGAGCCCACCGACAGGCGCGTCTGGCGCGCGTTGATCAGGTCGAAATCGACCAGCTCGTTCAGCGTGGTCAGAAGGTCGGTGGTGTCGTAGTAGCTGACCGGGCCGCCGGCACCGAACCAGGCGAGCGGGTTGCGCGGACGGAAAAAGCCCGGCTGGCCGAACAGGATGGCGCCGGTCGCGCCGATGCGCTGCTCGAACGTGTCCCACAGCGGCAGCTGCAGCGCCGGCAGCGAGGCCGTGGTGCTGGTCACCCGCTCCCAGAACGCGCGCAGCCGCGCGACGCGCCGCTCCGGCGGGTTGCCGGCGATGATCGCCGCGTTGATGGCGCCGATCGAAACGCCGGCCACCCAGTCCGGCGTGAAGCCGCCCTCGGCCAGCGCCTCGAATACGCCGGCCTGGTAGGAGCCGAGCGCACCGCCGCCCTGCAGCACGAAGACCACCTGGCGCGGCGGCCGCGGGGCTTCCGGGTTGGCGTCGGGGGGCGGCAGGTCGGACATGTGCCGGGTTAATCCATCTGGTTCGGGGGGAGCCATACAGATATAGCGGCGCCGATGCACCGGCAAATTGCTGCACTGCGGCACTGCTGGCCTTCCCGCGCGCGGGCCTGTATGCCCCGGCCCTGATGCCCGCCGATCCCATAGCCCTGGCCACCCGCCGACTGTCGCCCGCGCATGCCCTGCTGGCGCGTCAGTTCGGCCAGTTCGCCGTCATCGGCGCGTTCGGGTTCCTGTGGGATACGGCCATTGTCTACGCCAGCGCGCCGCTGGTGGGGCCGTACGTGGCCGGCGTGATCAGCTTCGTGATCGTCGGCACCATCAACTGGCTGGCCAACAGGTTCTGGACCTATCGGGGGCTGGGCCATGACGCGATGCACCGCCAGCTGGTGCGCTTCCTGATTACCAACGCCGTCGGTTTCGTGCTGAACCGCGGCACCTATTTCGCGCTGATCGCCACCCAGCCGCTGTTCCACCAGCACCTGGTGCTGGCCATCGCGGCCGGCGCCGGCGCGGGCATGTTCGTCAATTTCTTCCTGTCGCGCTGGCTGGTGTTCCGCTGATGCAGCGCGTCGCCGTGCTGATCCCGTGCTTCAACGAAGCGATCGCGCTGCCCGATGTGATCGCCGCCTTCAGGGCCGCCCTGCCCGACGCCGAAATCCACGTCTACGACAACAACTCCACCGACGGCACGGCGGAGGTGGCGCACGGCGCCGGCGCGCGCGTGGGGCGTGAGGCAAGGCAGGGCAAAGGCCACGTGGTGCGCCGGATGTTCGCCGACATCGAGGCCGATCTCTACGTGCTGGTCGACGGCGACGGTACCTATGACGCGGCCGCGGCCCCCGGCATGATTGAAAAGCTGGTGCGCGAGCGGCTGGACATGGTGACGGGCGTGCGCGTGCACGAGCACGAAGGCGCCTACCGGCCGGGGCACGTCACGGGGAACGCACTGCTGACGGGACTGGTCGGGCGGCTGTTCGGCGCGCGGCTCGGCGACATGCTGTCCGGCTACCGGGTGTTTTCGCGGCGCTTTGTGAAGTCGTTCCCCGCCGTGGCCGGCGGCTTCGAGACGGAAACCGAGTTTTCGGTGCACGCGCTGCAACTGGCCATGCCGGTCGGCGAAGTGGCGACGCGCTACCTGGCGCGGCCGGCCGGGTCGGCCAGCAAGCTGCGCACCTACCGCGACGGCGCGCGCATCCTGCGGCTCATCTTGCTGCTGGTGAAGGACGAGCGGCCGGTGCCGTTCTTCGCCTGGCTCGGACTGGCGCTGTTCGCCGCCGGCCTGGGGCTCGGGGTGCCCGTGGTGCTGGAGTTCGTGCGCTCCGGCCTGGTGCCGCGGCTGCCCACGGCGATTGTTGCCGCCTGCCTCGTCATGCTGTCGTTCCTGGCGCTGGCGTGCGGCCTGATCCTGGATTCCGTGGCGCGTGGCCGGCGGGAGATGAAACAGCTCGCCTACCTCGCGATACCAGGTCCACATGCCTGAGCTTCAGGCCGCGTGTGACGTGTTTATCGCGGTTGCCTGGCTGGCGGCGGCCACCGCCTGGGTGGTGCTGGCCCGCGGCGTAAAGGCGGCGGTGCGGCATGAAAGCCGCGGCTCGCGATGGCTGCACCTGGTGCCGCTGGGCCTGGCCGCGGTGCTGCTGATCGGCGGCGATCTGACCGGTGCGTGGCTGGCAGCACCGGTGGTGCCGCGTGCCGCCTGGATGGCGCCGGCGGGTGCCGCCCTGACCGCCGCCGGGCTGCTGTTCGCAGGCTGGGCGCGCCTGGTGCTCGGCGGCAACTGGAGCGGCACCGTGACGGTCAAACGGGGTCACGAACTGGTCCGCTGCGGCCCGTACGGGCTGGCGCGGCACCCGATTTACACCGGCCTGCTGACCGCGCTGCTGGGCACGGCACTCGCGATCGACAAATGGCGGGCGCTGGCGGCGCTGGCGATCGTAACGCTCTCGTTCCTGCGCAAATTGCGCACCGAGGAGGCGTTCATGCAGGCCGAATTCGGCGCGGATTATGAGGCGTACCGGAGGCAGGTGCCGGCGCTGGTTCCATGGCCCCGCAGGGCTGGCGTTCGATAGGCGCTGGGATAAGGGTTTTGGTGCGAAATCAATTGGTTTGATTTTGATGGCTTCGCCGACCAGGGGGCTCTGCCCCCTGGACCCCCGACGGCGTGCCGCCGCCGTCGTACGCGCTGCGCGGCGGGAGTCTTCTGTACGGTGCGGCGAGACGTGGATTGAGTGGCGCGCTCGCAGCCGATGCTGGACTCGGAACAGACAAAATGGGGTCTGGGGCCTACTGGCCCCAGCGGGGTCCAGGGGCAGAGCCCCTGGCCTACCTTCCATACACAGCAAGAAACATCTGCACCGCGGCCGCGACTACGCGGGGCGCCTCCTCGGCCGCCACCGGTAGGCGCAGCCGGGCGCGCATCACGACGCGGGTCTGGCACATCGTGAAGAACTGCTCGGCGGCGAATGCGGGGTCCGGCACGGCGAGGCGGCCGGCTTCCGTCTGGGCCGCGAGGTAGCCTGCCATGGCGGCGATCGCCTTGGCCGGGCCGGCCGCGAAGAACGTTTCGGCGAGTTCGGGAAAGCGGTCGGCTTCGGACGATACGACACGCTCGACGGCGAGTGCCACGTCCGAGGTCAGCATCGCGACGAAGCGCGTGCCGACGTCGGCGAGGGTCGCGGCGACGTCCTCGCTGCCGCCGAGGTCGTGGAACAGATGCGTCAGCTTGCGTTCGCATTCGCGTGCGACGGCGGCGCCGAACAGCGCCGCCTTGCCGGGAAAATGCTGGTAGATGGTGCCCTTGGAGACGCCGGCGGCGGCGGTGATCGTCGACATGCTGGCGCCCTCGTAGCCGCGCGCGGCAAAGATCCGGGCAGCGCCCTCGAGGATCGCCTCCCGTTTTTCGCGCGACAGGGTTTCGGGCGCCGCCATGTGAATTCACCTCTCGCTTGCCGGCCCCCCCTGGCCAGGCGCCGCGTCTGCGTCTAGATTAGACCGAACGGTTCAGTCTAGCTAATCGCTTCGCGCCGGGAGCTTGCATGGACGACGTACGACACCCCGACCCGCCCGCGCCAGACGCGCCGCTGCAGGCGCCGTCGCGCCAGGATGATGCGGATGCGCCGCCGCGCCGTGGCAAGGCCGCGGTTTTCTTCGTTCTCGGCGTGGCGCTGGTGCTGCTGGCCGGCGGCGGCGTGATGTATTGGTGGAGCCTGCGCGGCACCGAAAGCACCGACGACGCGGCGATCGACGGCCATGTCAGCCAGGTGGCGCCGCAGGTCGCCGGGCGGGTGATCGGCGTGCTGGTGGATGACAACCAGGTCGTGGCGCCGGGCCAGAAGCTGGTGCAGATCGACCCGCGCGATTTCCAGGTGCGCCTCGACCAGGCCGAGGCGCAGCGTGCGGAGGCGGCGGCGCAACTGGCGCAGGCGCGCGCGACGCTCGGCGTGCGCCGCGCGGATGTCGGCCAGGCCGAGGCGAATATCCACGTCGCCGAGGCGGATCAGTTTCAGGCGCAGCAGGATCTGGCGCGCTACCGGGCGATCAATCCGCGCGCGATCACCAAGCAGCAGCTGGATAATGCGGTGGCCGCGCAGCGTTCCGCGCAGGCAAAGCTGGAGGCCGCGCGACAGGCAGCGGAAAGCCTGCGGTCGCAACTGGCGGTGGCGCAGACCCAGGTGACGGCCGCCGAGGCATCATTGCGCACCGCGGACGCCAACGTGGCCAATGCGAAACTGCAACTATCCTACACGCAGGTGGTGGCACCGGCGCCGGGACGGGTGACGCGTCGCACGGTGGAACTCGGCAACTACGTCAATGCCGGCCAGGCGCTGCTGGCGATCGTGCAGCCCGGCCTGTGGGTGACGGCGAATTTCAAGGAAACCCAGCTCAACGCCATGCGGCCGGGGCAGCCTGTGCGTATCCGGGTCGATGCATTCCCGGATGCGAAGCTGACCGGGCACGTGGACAGCCTGCAGAGCGGCACGGGATCGGTGTTTTCCGCGCTGCCGGCGGAGAATGCCACCGGAAATTACGTGAAAGTCGTGCAACGCCTGCCGGTGAAAATCCGCTTCGACGGCACGGAGGCGGAAAAACTGCCGCTGGCGCCGGGCATGTCGGTCATCGCCCGGGTCGATCTGCACTGAGCATGGAGCGCGAGGAGCTTCCCTATTCCGCGGCGGGCCCGAACAGTCCGTGGCTGATCGCCGTGGCGGTTTCGATCGCCACGTTCATGGAAGTGCTGGACACGACGATCGCCAACGTGGCGCTGCGCCATATCGCCGGCAGCCTGGCCGCCAGCCAGGATCAGAGCACCTACATCCTGACGAGCTACCTGGTTTCCAACGCCATCATCGTGCCGATCAGCGGCTGGCTGTCGACGATGATCGGGCGCAAGCGTTTCTATATGTCGTGCGTGGCGATCTTCACCGCGAGCTCGGTGATGTGCGCGACTTCCACATCGCTGTGGCAGATCATCGTGTGGCGCATTCTGCAGGGCATCGGCGGCGGCGGCCTGGCGCCGGTGGAACAATCGATCTTTGCCGATTCGTTTCCGCTGCGTTTACGGCCGCAGGCGTTCGCGCTGTACGGCCTGACCATCGTCATGGCGCCGGTGGTGGGGCCGGTGCTGGGCGGCTGGCTGACCGATGCGTTTTCGTGGCACTGGGTGTTCCTGATCAACCTGCCGTTCGGCTGCCTTTCGCTGCTGCTGGTCTGGCTGCTGGTCTATGACAGCCCGGCGTTGCAGCGCGACCGCGCCGCCATGCTGAAACGCGGGCTCAATATCGATTATTTCGGTTTTGCGCTCGTGGTACTGGGTTTTGGCGCGCTGCAGATCCTGCTCGACCGTTTCGAGCGCGAGGACGGGTTTGGCTCGCCGCTGATCAATGGTTGCGCCATTGTCAGTGGTGTGTCGCTGGTCATCCTGGTCGCGTGGGAACTGTATCATCCGCAGCCGGTCATGAATGTGCGGCTGTTCCGCTACCGCAGCTTTGCCGTCAGTTGCGTGCTGATGTTCGCGGTCGGGTTCACGCTGATCACCGCCACCCAGCTGCTGCCGCAAATGGCGCAGAGCCTGATGGGCTACGATGCCACCACGGCCGGGCTGACGCTCGGCATGGCGGGGGTTGTCACGATCGTGCTGATGCCGCTTTCCGGTGTGCTGACCGGGCGCGTGTTCCAGCCGCGGGTGCTGGTGTGCGCCGCGTTCGCGGGCACGGCCTACGCCATGTGGTATGCGTCCCGGCTCGATCTGACCGCGAGTTTTTCCAACCTGTCGACGTCGCGCGTGCTGCAGGCGATGTGGCTGCCGTTCCTGTTCATTCCGATCTCGTCGGCCAGCCTGGTGCAGGTGCCGCCGGCGCGCAGCGGTGACGCCGCGGCGATCCTGAACCTGATGCGCAATCTGGGGGGCAGCATCGGCGTCAGCTTCATCACGAACCTGTTGGCCTGGCGCACGCAATTCCACCAGAGCCGGCTGGTGGAACATATCACGCCGTATAACGGTTTTGGTCACGGCACGAACGTGCCGGCGCTGATGCAGCGCGTGACGGCCCAGGCCAGCATGATGACGTACGATGACCTGTTCATCATACTGGGCGTGGCCGCCGCGGCGGTGGTGCCGCTGGCGCTGCTGCTGCCGAAATTGCCCAAGGGCGCGGTGGCGGCCGGACATTAGATTAGGAAGGAAGGCCAGGGGCGCTGCCCCATAAGGGCTAGGGTAAGGATTATCGAATGAAATCAATTAGTTGAAATTTAATGGCTTCGCCGACCAAGGGGCTCCGCCCCCTGGACCCCCGACGGCGTGCCGCCGCTGTCGTTAGCGCTGCGCGGCGGGAATCTTCTGTACCAATCTCGCGAACCCGTGGGTCTGGCCTATCGGCTCGCAGCAGGTGCCAGGCTCGGAACAGAAAAATGAGATCTGGGGCCTACTGGCCCCGTCGTGCGTAGCACGCCTCCGGTGTGACGGGTCCAGGGGCAGAGCCCCTGGCCTTCCTGAATGCTTCGCGTTACTCAGTTGAGACGCAGGCCGTAATATGTCCGCATGTAGGTTCGCAGCGCGGTGCCGAAGCCCGGGTCACCGCGTTCGACCGAAACATGATCGGTGGAATAAGGTTCATCCGGGGGCACGGTTGAGCGCAGGACGATGCCGGATTTGCGGTTCATCCTGTCGACGACGCCGCGCAGGAATGCCTCGCGCGCCGGCTCGACGGTGGCGACCTCGAGGCGCCCGCCGTCATGGATGTCGACCGTGCCGATCAGCCGGATTTCGCGGTCGCCATCGTGCCCGGGCTGGTCCGCTTCTTCAAAGACGTCGGCGATTTCGATCGGGTCGATATGTCGTGTGTCGGACATTGCATTCTCTCCTCAGGTGTTGAGCGCGCGCAGCAGCGCGCGTGCCATGCCGGCGCCCGCGCGGAAGGCGTGGGCTTCCAGGGGCTGCTTTCCATAGGCGTCCCCCTCGTCGATCTCCTTAGTACTGAAGTATTCGAGGCTATTGGCTTCGAACATCAATGCCTGTTTGTAAGCCGGATCGTCCGGCGCCAATGGCGGCGGCAGATTTCCGCGCAGTCGCTCAATCAGCTGGAATTGCCAATTGTGGCTGTTCTCGTGGAACATGGTGTCCATCATCGCCTCGAAATCGTCCGCCGCGTGCCCGTTCCGATTCAGCACAATGTCCTTGGATCCGGTCTGGTAGGTGCCGCCGTTGGTCCGTGGCTTGTCGACGAAACTGAGCGCTGTCGGTGGCCCGAAGCCCATCGTCTTGCAGTGCGCCGCGATAATCTTGTCGAATACTTTGAGCCTGTCGGCTTCGTTCATCAGCGGCCATTCATCGCGGGCCTGCTGCAGTTCCTTCTTGTGCTTCATCAGCTCGGCGATCACGGCTGGCTGCAAGGCATCTTGCGCATCGACGAAGCTGTCATCGAGCCGGGTCGCCTGGTAGATCTTCTTGAGCGCCGGCTCGAAGTCCGCCGGATAGGCCTTCTTTCCCTTCTTGTCGGCAAAATCCTGCCGCAATGCCTTGAGCAGTTCCACTTGTTTCTCGGGTGCGAGAGCCTGCAGGACGGCCGGCGGGAGGGCGTTCGTGAGCGCGATCGCGTCCTTCGAGCGCGGTTTGCCGGGTTTTCGTGCCGTCATTTCTGCAATCGTGGTATTTGTATTGTCGCGGAGGATATTTATGACATTGTCCGTCGCGGCGACTGCCGCCTGCAACGCCGTAAGTGCGCCAGCGAACCGGTTCGGGTCGGGTGAATCGAGGGTACCGCCGGCGTTAATTCCGCTCCAATAGTTGTAGCTGGCCACGAATGTCGCATGCAGCGCATTGAAGTTCGCGGCCTGCTCGCGCGGCATTCCGGATGGTGGCGCAAGCTTCACAAGCTCGGCCATCTGGCGGAACTTCTTGTTCATCAACTTGTAGTAGTCTGCTTCGCCCAGCACGGGCGGCGCCGCGCTGTCAGCTGCCACCTGATCAACCAGCTCGCGTGCGAGGGAGGCTTGGAAAAGCATTCCTTTCGCATCCGCGTTGCCGGCCATCTTGTAGGCACCTCTTTTTTTCAACTGTGCAGAGGTCATCGGCATTACCCGATCG
>JAATGE010000161.1 GCA_015654825.1 Rhodospirillales bacterium | reverse complement strand
TGCTATCCCTGCCTTATGAATGTCATGACAAGGCCGGCCAAAGGGCCGGCGGTCGCGCAGACCACCCGTCTGCTCGACGTTATCGCGCGCTCGAACGAGGCCGCCTGGCTCACCACCTGTCGCGACCACAATCGAACCATTCGCAACGACGTCGTCGCCCAGGCGGCGAATGCGCGCCTGGCCGAGCTGAACGGTGCCGTGCCGAAGGTCGCCGGCGACGCCAAAGTGCGCATGACCGCGATCGAGCAGGCGCAGGCGATGTGGGTCGTGCTCGCGAAGCGCGCCACCGACACCGGCTCCACCACGGTTGCCAAGATTACCTACGGCGATCTGGCGGTGGCCATCGGCTACCCGCACAAGGGCGCCGCCCGCGCCATCAAGCCGGCGCTGAGCCTGATCGGCCAGTACTGTGTGAAGCACAACATGCCGGCGCTGAACGCGTTGGCGGTCAACCAGGCGAGCATGGAGGTTGGCGACGCGGTCGTGGTGAACGACGGCACTACGCCGCGCGAGGAGCGCGCCAACATCGTGGCGTTCGACTGGAATGCGGTCGAAGTGCCGAGCGCCGTCGCATTGCACGCTTTCAAGGCGGCGCGCTGAGGCGCGTCGACGCCCTGATTACCTCCGCGGGAGCGGTCTCGCCATCTCTCGGCAATAATCGGCGGGCTTGAGCAGGTTGCAGATGTGCGCTTGGTCGAGGCTTGCTGCCGCCGCCTCTAGGTCCGCCGCTGGCACGTGAACGCTGGCCGCGTCGGCCACCGCTGGCATGCGCCATGCGAATTCCATCTGGTGAATTACGTGGTCGCCTACAATCACCTTGTAGAGCACCAGACGCGCCTCCCCGTCGTCGTTCGTCGCGCCACACCGCACGGACTGGATTGCGGCAGGAAATCCGTCATCGACGAAGCGCTGCGGGATGTCGACCACCGGTTCGCCGGCGCATGCCTTGCGCATCTCAACCTGCAGATCGTCCAGAAATCGATCGAGGTCGCCGCCGGCATCGCGGGTTTCGGTAACGACAACAAATCGCGTCTTCCAGTCATGGGGGAGTGCGCCAACCGGCAGATAGGTATGCTTGCTCATGGTCGAGTTGCTGCCGCCTGTCGCCAGCTGAAAGCCTTTGGGGATAACTACACGAGGTAATTGAAAAAAATCCGTGTCGTATGGCGCAACTACCGCACCGCCTGTCGTAACGACCGTGCGGGGCTGGCGCGCCTGGTGTTGCGGCAGAGTGCACGCGGACGTCGCGAGAGCGAAAATGACCCGACATGCAGATGTCATAGATAGCTCCCAACGCCCATCGAGCAATCCGAACGTGATCGCGGTCGTGAAGTGGACCGGCGGGGCGGGGCCTGCGATAGTCTCCAGGCGTTAAGGGGGCTTGCCCGCCGACGGGCTGGAACGATGTAAAGCTGCTGCACCGCCAGGCCCCTTAAGCCGCGGCTGCATTGGAGGTATCGCTTGGAGTACGTCAATCTTGGCCGCACCGGCCTGAAAGTTTCGCGCATCTGCCTGGGTTGCATGACCTACGGCGACCCCAAGCGCGGCCCGCATCAATGGACCCTGCCGGAGACGGAGGCTCGCCCCTTTATCGCCCGCGCCATCGAAGTGGGGATCAATTTCTTCGATACGGCCAACGTCTATTCGGCCGGCTCGAGCGAGGAAATCCTCGGCCGCGCCCTGCGCGACCTGGTGCCGCGCGAGCAGGTGGTCGTGGCCACCAAGGTGCACGGCCAGATGCGTCCGGACCCCAACGGACACGGCCTGTCGCGCAAGGCGATCTTCGCCGAAATCGATGCCAGCCTGCAGCGGCTCGGCATGGACTATGTCGACCTCTATCAGATCCACCGTTTCGATCCGGAAACACCGATCGAGGAGACGCTGGAGGCGCTGAACGATGTCGTGCGCGCCGGCAAGGCGCGCTACATCGGCGCATCCTCGATGCATGCCTGGCAATTCTGCAAGGCGCTCTATCTGTCGCGGCTCAACGGCTGGGCCCGGTTCGTATCGATGCAGAATCATCTGAACCTGCTCTACCGCGAGGAGGAGCGTGAAATGCTGGCGCTCTGCCTCGAGGAAGGTATCGGCGTCATCCCCTGGAGCCCGCTCGGCCGCGGCCGCCTGACGCGGCCCTGGAGCGAAACCCCGGTCACCCACCGCGCCGAAACCGACCAGTTCGGCAAGACGCTGTATCGCGGCCAGGAAGATACCGAACGCGCGATCGTCGATGCGGTCGGCCAGGTTGCCGAAGCGCGCGGCGTGTCGCGTGCGCAGGTGGCGCTGGCATGGGTGTTAACCCGTCGCGCGGTGACCGCACCGATCGTCGGCGCATCGAAGATGCAGCACCTGGAGGACGCCGTAGCGGCGGCAGCGCTGGCGCTGACAAAAGAGGAAATTGCCGCGCTGGAAGCGCCGTACCGCCCGCGGGCTATCGCGGGCTTCGCCTGATCGGGCATGTTAAGGGCTAGGGGCCTCGCCCATGGGCGCTAAGTTGAGGTCAGAAAGGCCAGGGCTCTGCCCTGGACCCGCTGGGGCCAGTAGGCCCCAGACCCCAATTAGCGCTGCGCGGCTTTTCATCGTCTCCCCGGCGAAGCTTGTACCAGACACGATTTTTTGGGCTTCGCCGTTCCCCCCAATAAATGGGGTCTGGGGCCTGCTGGCCCCAGCGGGGTCCAGGACAGCGCCCCTGGCTTTCCATCCTCGCTTATCGTAGCGCCTCTGGGGCTTTGCCCCTAGGACGTCACAGGCGCCGTAAGCCCCAGAACCCAAATCGATTTGTTCCGAACCTCGTTCCGACATCGAGCCACACGTGAAAACTCCCGCCGCGCAGCGCTAACGCAGGCGGCGGCACGCCGTCGGGGGTCCGGGGGGCGGAGCCTCAGCCCTCCCCTCATTTCACTGATGGTTGAGCCGGGTGGCTTGCCGCGGTCACG
>JAATGE010000676.1 GCA_015654825.1 Rhodospirillales bacterium | reverse complement strand
CTGAACGCTCTGCCCAAACCGATCCCCACCAGCACCGCATAGATCGGCCAAATCCGACCACGCTGCAACGCAGTCGTACTCAAAGACAGCCACAGCAAAACCGCCGTGCAACAAGCCTGCAATCCGTAGCAGAGAAGAATAATCCGTCGACGGTCAAACCGGTCCGCCGCATGCCCCGCGGCGAGCATCACAAACACTCCAGGAAGAAACAGTGCCAAACCGGTATACCCGATGTCCAGCGCAGAGTGTGTAATCGCATAGACTTGCCAGGCCACCGCGACTGACTGCGCCTCTGCCCCTAAAATCACCATCAACCGCGCCGTTTGATAGAGTCGAAAGTCCCGCGACTTGAACGCGGACCGGTAATCACCCTTTACCGTCAGTTCCTCCCGTTTCGAACCATCTGCCATGTCTTATGTTTTCATACTTTGGTTACGAATTTGTCACCAACTCTGGCAGACGGGATCATACCCATCTCAATTCGGGAGAGTTGCGACCGGGCCCCTATCGCCCCAGGTAGACCTTGTACTGTGATTCCACCACACCTGTATTTCGCGCCAGTTGCAGCTTCGACTGGTTGTATTGATACAGCGTCTGCACCAATCTGCTCTGAGCGGCTGCTAATTCGGCCTGCGCCTGCACTACAGGAAGATTGTCGTCCACTCCGGACTTGAATCTGTCGTTTGCGTCCTGTACTTCCTGGGTCGCGAGTTCAACGTTGCTCCGCGCCACCTTCACCAGCTCGCTTGACGACTGCACATCCAGCATTGCGGACCGGATCTGCCATTCAATCGACACCCGTAGCGACTCGATCTGTTGCCGCAGCGCAATCGCCTGTGCGGTCGCGACCTCACCTTCGCCGCGCAATTGACCCTCCTGAAAGACCGGTACGCTGACCTTTCCGGTTGCAGCAAAGACGCCGTGGTACAACCCGCCGATCTCGCCGAGAACACCGTAGTATCCATCGAATGCAAGCGTAGGCAGCCGCTCTGCCTTGACTGCCTTGTGCGCCTGCGTCGCCACTTCAAGCTGCGCCTGCAAGCTCAGCAGATCCTTGCGGCGCTGAAACGCAAGCCGCATCGAATCCTCCAGCGGCATCTGCGCAAACTCGGCATATGGAGCAGTATCGGTCAGCGTGATCTCCTGATCCGCCGGCAGCCCGATTAACCGGTTCAGGGCGATCTTGTCCTTCGCGAAGGCATTCTCGCTACTAATCACAGCCTGCTGCTGCGTCTGCAACTGTACACGCGCCCGCAGCATATCAAGGTTCGTTCCTACACCGGCATCATGCGAATCCTTCGCTTGCCGATAAGCCACTTCATCTGCCTTCTCGAGCGCCTTGGCATTCTCGATTTGAGCGGCATCGGCAAGCGCAAGCAGGTACTGAGTTCCAACCGCGAGTGTCACGCCACCACGCACATTGAGCGTTGAAAAATTCGCAGCACTTGCAGCCTTCTGGGCCGAACGATAGAGATAGTAAGCCGGCACATTGAAGAGCTGCTGGTTGACGCTGATCTGCGCCTCGGCAGTATTTACCTTCACGATCGTCGGGAAGGTCGACGGATCGATGCCGAACTCTGCCAGCGACGATCCCTTGAAGCCGAGCGCTGCCAAGTTGATCTGCTGCGCCTGCAACTGTCCCTTGGCTGTCAGGCTGGGCAACAGATTGTTCTCTACCGTTAGCAGCTCACCGTGCACCATTCGCTCGTTCTGCATAACCAGCAGCATCTGCAGGTTGTGCTTCTCGCCGCGGTCGATGGCGTCATCGAGGCTCAGTGGCAATGCTCCCGGAGAAGCCCGCTCTACCACCACGCCGCCCGGCAGCTTCAGGGTCGGTACCGGTGCCTGCGGCAGTTCTGAAGGCTGCGTCTGTGCGCCGGATACAGGGACGCACAAAACCAAGG
>JAATGE010000403.1 GCA_015654825.1 Rhodospirillales bacterium | reverse complement strand
GGGTCTGGGGCCTACTGGCCCCAGCGGGTCCAGGGCAGAGCCCTGGCCTTCCTTATACGACCCATGACCACTCCCAATGCGCGGCGCCCACCAGCACTCCCGCCACCAGCCCGGCCAGAACGTCGTCCGCCATGATGCCGAGCGCGCCGCCCTGGCGGTCGAGCCATCCGATCGGGCCCGGCTTGGCGATATCCAGTAGCCGGAACAGGGCGAACGCCAGCAGGATGCCGATCCAGCTCGGCGCGGGCAGCAGCAGCAACGCACAAAGCTGGCCGGCGATTTCGTCGATTACCACCCAGCCCGGGTCGTCCTCCGCCGCCTTGGCCGTGGCGCGCCAGGGCAGGCCGGTGGCAAGCCGCACTGCGACTAGGCCGCCGGCGATTGTGGCGACGGCGACGAACGGCAGCAGCCACGGTGCGCGCCACAGCACCAGCGCACCCAGCGCCGCGCCCGCCAGCGAGCCGGCGGTGCCGGGCGCGACCGGCGCCAGACCGCTGCCGCCACCGCTGGCAATCAGGCGCGCAACGTTCACCGCCCGAGCTCGGCCGCGTAAACCGCACGGTTCTCCAGCACACGCTCGACATAATTGCGCGTTTCCGCGAACGGAATCTGTTCGATCCAGTCGAGCATGTCGTCATTGCGGCCGGATGCGGCCGGGTCACCGTTCGTATCGATCCAGCCATGCACATGCCGCGGCCCGGCGTTATAGGCCGCTACCGCGTAGGGCACGACGTTGCCGAACTGTGCCAACAAGCTTTGCAGGTAGACCGCGCCCAACTGCATATTCTCCGACGGATCGGTCAGCGCGGCCTCGCCGGCACCGATCTGGCGTGCCGTTGCCGGCATCATCTGCATTAGCCCCACCGCGCCGGCGGCGCTGACGATGCCGGGATCGAAACTGCTTTCCTGGCGTATCACGCCGAGCACCAGGCTCACATCGGCTCCGCCGGCGGGGCGGTAGGGCGCCGGCCACCCGAGGCGCGGCAGCACCAGGCCGTGCCTGCCCGCCAGGCGTGCCGCCGCTACCGCAACATCGGGCAGCCCGAGCGGAGCCGCCGCCCGCGCCGTCAGTTCCAGGGTCGCGCCATCCGGCGACGATTGCGCCTGGCGCAGCAAGAAGTCGCGCGCCTGGCCGGCATCCCCCCATCTGGCCAACATCCTGGCCGCACGCACCAGGTCCGCCTCGTCGAACGATGCCGCCTGTGCCGCGGAAGCGTCGGGATCCTGCAGCGCCAGAATGCGCGGCGCCACGGCGCCATCCAGCCGGGCAATGGCCTGCTGGCCATAGAAAGTCGTGGGGTAGGAAGCGGCCTTTGCCCAATCGCCGTTGGCCTCGTTGCTGTCGGCGGCGGCGCGCCCGAGCCAGTACCAGGCCCGCCCCTGCGTAATGACCGCGGGCGAAACCGCTGCCAGCGCGCGGAATTTCGCCGCGGCGCGCGCCGGATCGTGCAGCCGCTGCAGGGAAATCCAGCCCGCGAGGAACATCGCGTCCGGCGCCTGCTCGGTCGTTGCCTGCGCGTCGTCCGCCAGAAACCAGGCGCCCGGCGCGTCACCTGCCGCCAGCAGCAGGCGCGCCAACCGTTCGCGTTCGGCGTAGAAGGCAGCGCGCCGGTCCGACGGCGCCTTCGCCTCCGCCGCGGCGACAGCCGAGCGCCACAGCGCGAGCGCGCCCGCGGTGTCGTTCTGGCTGCGCAAATAGCGCGCCTGTTCCAACAGCAGAACGGGATCGCCCCGCAAGGCCGGCGGCACGGCGGCCAGAATATCCAGCGCGCGCGTATCCTCCCGCCGCAACGCCAGCCGGGCCGCGCCCAGCGCCCGGTGATCCGCATCGAGCCGCGCCTGTTGGCGATCGGCGGCGGCCTCATTAGTCCAGGCCAGCGCGTCGAAGCGCCGCTGCTGGTCCTGCGCGCTGACGGCGCCGGACCAGGTGGCGAGAAACGATGCCTCCAACGCCGCATCGGTGACACCGGCAATCCAGGCCTGGCGCGCGTAATCCTGCGCCTGCGCGGTGCGGCCGGCGCGCTGCTCCGCGTCCGCGCAACGTAGCAATGCCGTATCCGCGGCGGGCTTCGTCGTCTCGCAAATCGTCCGGGCGTCGGCATCGTCGGTATCGGCTGCGAGCGCTTCCGCCAGGCGGCGGTGCAGCGCCGCCTGCTTTGGCCAATTGGGGTTGGCGGCGAGGAAATCCGCGATTTCCTTCGCTGTTGCCTCGCCGGGAACAAGCAGGCGATGGAATTGTACCAGCTTAACACCGATCGGGTCGGCTTCCTGCACCGCGAGAACGTCCGCGCTGGTCCAGTCCTGCGCCTGCAGGGCGCGCAGGATCGGCGTGGGATCGGCTTTTGCGGCGGAGCAGATAACCAGGGCGAGAAGGCAAGGAAGGCCAGGGCTCTGCCCTGGACCCGTCACGCGAAAGCGTGCTGCGCACGATGGGGCCTGAGGCCCCAGCCCCCCATTCATTGGAGCGCGCCGGCGAAGCCTGAACCTGAAACGTATTTTTCTGGCTTCGCCCACGGAGCCCCCAATTAATGGGGTCTGGGGACTTGTCCCCAGCGGGTCCAGGGCAGAGCCCTGGCCTTGCTTCCTACCCACGCAACGCCTCCAAGAACCGCCGCACCGGTCCCGTCAGCCGCCAAAACCGACTATTGCGCATCACGGCCAGGCTTTCGCGCAGTGCCTCGTTCTCCGCCCGCAACGCCTTCGCGCCACTGCCCGGGTGCGCCGCGGCGAAAGCGGGCTCCGCCGGCGACGCCGCCAAGACCTCACGCGCCCGGCGGATCGAGTTTTCGGTTTCTGCCGCATGGTCGCCCTCCGCGCGGCGGAACACGGTGTAGAATTCGTAGCCGCCTTGCTCGGTCGGCTGAAACGCCTCCATCACATAGGGCAGCAGCGCGAGTTGCGCGGCATGGTCGAAAAATTCCAGAAAGCTCGCCGGGGTGAAAACCCAGCAATGCGCGTCGTTGTAGCGGCCGCTGGCGTGCACGTCGCGCACCAGCTGCAGGGCGAGCGGCAGTTTCGCCAGGCGATGGCGCAGCGAAGCGGCCTCGTCGGGGCCGCCGCGCCAGCCTTCGGCCACTTCCATCGGGATCGCCTGCCACGCGCTGTCGAAAATCTGCCGCAACGATGGTCGTTGATATTCAAGAACGAACGCTTCCACTGCCTCGGCGATGGTGCTTTCCGCCCGGTAGCGGTCGAAGGTAAAGCGCCGATCGGGGATGGCGAGGCCCAGCGTTCCGCCCGGCTTCAGAACAAGGTGCAGATCGGCCAGCCAGCCGAGCAGATCGGGCACATGTTCGGCCACATGGCTCGCCACGATGTAATCGACGCGTTGCGCCATCGCCGCGGACAATTTGCCGCCGCCGGTGACGATATCGATCTCGACAACCCGCGCCGGGTCGATCGAAGGATGCGGCAGGGTGGCCCGTATTGTCGCGGTATCGGTGTAGTCGGCGTACAGCACGGGGCCATGCGCGCGCGTGATCAGCGGCGATTCGCGCGGCCCGATTTCCAAACCCGAACTTGTGCTGAGATCGCGGCCGGCGGTCAGTAGCCGGATTTTCTCGGCGTGCTGCATGGGCTC
>JAATGE010000318.1 GCA_015654825.1 Rhodospirillales bacterium | reverse complement strand
GCCGCCCCCCCAGACCCCCGCCTTTCATTTGTGTTGCGCGATGCAACCCCGGGGGATGCGCCGATCATCGCCGGCCTCGTCAAGGCCCTGGCGGAGTACGAAGAACTCGCGCATGAGGCCAACGCCACCGCCGACGATTTCCATGCCGCCCTGTTCGGCACGCCGCCCCGCGCCTACGCCATGCTCGCCGAAATCGACGACAAACCCGTCGGCTTCGCCCTCTGGTTCTACAATTTCTCAACCTTTCTGGGCCGCCAAGGCCTTTACGTCGAGGACGTATACGTCGATCCCGACCATCGCGGCCTCGGCATCGGCCGCGCCCTATTCGCCGCCCTCGCCGCCCGCGCCGTCGCGGAACAATGCGGCCGCATGGAATGGTGGGTGCTTGACTGGAACGAACCCGCCCGCCGCTTCTACCGTGCCCTCGGCGCCGAACCCATGAGCGAATGGACTGTGCAACGACTATCCGGCGCGTCGCTCGAGGCCCTCGCTCAGCGGGGAACCGCAATCAACTCCACATTCAAACACCAAGAACACCAAGAAGATAAATTGTCACCCGAGGAACTGGACCGCCTGGCGCACATCGTTGTCGACGCCGGACTGACGGTCCACCGAAAACTCGGCCCCGGCCTGTTGGAATCCGCCTATGAACATTGTCTTGCCCAGGAACTGCTATCACGCGGCCTCTCGGTGCGGCGACAGGTCGCAGTTCCGATCGTCTACCAGGACACCCGCCTCGACACAGCGTATCGATTGGACATGGTGATCGAGGATTCCATTGTTCTTGAAATCAAGGCGGTCGATGCACTAACGCGCCTGCACGAAGCGCAAATCCTGACCTACCTCAAATTGTCGCACTACCGCCTGGGCTTCCTGATGAACTTTAACGTCACCATGTTCAAGCAAGGCATCCGCCGCCTCATCGTGTAGCCTCAAGCTCTTGGTGTCAGAATCCGTAGCCGCCCACAAGCCGCGCGCTCATCAATAGAAAGCCGCGCACTCATCAATAGAAAAAGGAGACCGAAATGGCGGACCCCGAATCCTATGACCTGATCGTTATCGGCGGCGGCCCAGGCGGCTACGTAGCCGCCATCCGCGCAGCCCAGCTCGGCCTGAAAACCGCCCTGGTCGAACGCGAACATCTCGGCGGCATCTGCCTCAACTGGGGCTGCATCCCCACCAAGGCGCTCCTCCGCAGTTCCGAAATCAACCACCTGCTGCACCACCTCGGCGACTACGGCTTTTCCGCCGACAACATCGCCTTCGACATCGAAAAAGTCGTAAAACGCAGCCGCGCGGTAGCGAAACAGATGGCCCAAGGCGTCGCCTACCTGATGAAGAAAAACAAGGTCACCGTATTCGACGGCCAGGGCAAACTGGCCGGCCCGCAAACCGTCGCCGTCACCGGCAAGACGCAGGCAACGCTGAAAGCGCCGCACATCATCCTCGCCACCGGCGCCCGCGCGCGCCAGCTTCCCGGCCTCGAAGCAGATGGCAAACTCATCTGGACCTACAAGGAAGCAATGATACCGGCCGAAATGCCGAAACGCCTGCTCGTCGTGGGATCCGGCGCCATCGGCATCGAATTCGCCAGCTTCTATCTCAACATGGGTGCGGCGGTGACGGTCGTCGAAGTGCTGGACCGCATCCTGCCCGTCGAGGACGCGGAAATCTCCGCCCACGCCCGCAAATCGTTCGAAAAACAGGGCATGCGCATCCTCACCAGCGCCAAACTCGGCGCCGTGCGCAAGGCGGCCGACAGCATCACCCTCACCGTGGAAGCCGCCGGCAAGCCCGAGGAAATTACCGTCGACCGCGTGATTTCCGCCGTCGGCATCGTCGGCAACACGGAAGATCTGGGGCTCGAAGGCACCAAAATCGCCGTCGAAAAAACCCACGTCAAAATCGATCCGTTCTGCCGCACCGGCGAGCCCGGCATCTACGCCATCGGCGACCTGGCCGGCCCCCCCTGGCTCGCGCACAAGGCCAGCCACGAGGCCGTGCTCTGCGTCGAATCGATTGCCGCCTTGCCCGACCTGCATCCGATCGACTGGACCAACATTCCCGGCTGCACCTACTGCCGTCCCCAGGTCGCCAGCATCGGCCTGACCGAAGCGCAGGCAAAGGCCGCCGGCCACGAAGTCCGCGTCGGCCATTTCCCCTTCACCGGAAACGGAAAAGCCATCGCCCTCGGCGAGCCGGACGGAATGTTCAAAACCGTGTTCGACGCCAAGACCGGCGCCCTGCTAGGTGCCAACATGATCGGCGCCGAGGTGACCGAAATGATTCAGGGTTTCGCCATCGCCCGCACCCTCGAAACCACCGAGGCCGAACTGATCCACACGGTCTTCCCGCACCCAACCGTAAGCGAAACGATGCACGAATCGGT
>JAATGE010000586.1 GCA_015654825.1 Rhodospirillales bacterium | reverse complement strand
GGCCTGTGGATCGACTCCAATTTCAAGGAAAACCAGTTGGCCGGCATGCGACCTGGCGCGCCCGCGACAGTGTCGGTCGACACGCTGCCCGGCACGCTGTTCCACGGCCATGTTGCCAGCCTCGCGCCCGCTACCGGCGCCGTGTTCAGCGTGTTGCCGCCCGAAAACGCCACCGGAAATTTCACCAAGATCGTGCAGCGCGTGACGGTGCGCATCCTGCTGGACGGCGGCACAGCCGGCGTCGATCAGTTGCGGCCGGGCCTGTCGGTGACCGCAGACGTCGATCTGCGCGCCCCTGCCGCGACCCGGCTTGCCGGCGTGCCATGACGGAGGCCGCTGCCGCCGCGCCGGAAATGTCCACGACGGCGAAGGTGGTGGCCTTCGCCACCATGTGCATCGGCTTCTTCATAGCGCTGCTCGACATTCAGATCGTTTCCGCGTCCCTGAACGACATCGGCGGCGGCCTCTCGGCGGGCGCCGACGAAACCGCCTGGGTACAAACCAGCTACCTGATCGCGGAAATCATCGTCATTCCGCTATCGGGCTGGCTTTCCCGCGTGATGTCCACGCGCTGGCTGTTCTGTGCGTCCGCCGTCGGCTTCACCGCCGCCAGCCTGCTGTGCGGCCTGGCCTGGAACATCCAGAGCATGATCGCGTTCCGCGCGCTGCAGGGCTTTCTCGGTGGATCGATGATCCCGACCGTGTTTACGACATCGTTCCATTATTTCCGCGGCCCGCAGCGGAACATCTCGGCCGCCGTGATCGGCGCCATCGCCTCGCTGGCGCCAACGCTCGGCCCCACCGTCGGCGGCTGGATCACCGACCATTATTCCTGGCACTGGCTGTTCTACGTCAATCTCGCGCCAGGCATCTTCGTCGCCGTCGTGGTGCCGCTGCTGGTGCGTATCGACCGCCCCAACCTATCGCTGCTTAAACATGGCGACTATCCCGGCATCGTGCTGATGGCGCTGTTCCTCGGCTGCCTGGAATATACGCTGGAAGAAGGCCCGCGGTGGGACTGGTTCGGTGACGATACCATCCGCGCCACCGCCTGGGTCTCCGGCATCAGCGGCATGGCGTTCATCTGGCGCAGCCTTGCCCACGGCGAGCCGGTGGTGGATCTGCGCGCACTGAAAAGCCGCAATTTCGCGCTCGGCTGCCTGTTTTCGTTCGTTACCGGCATCGGCATCTTTTCGACGATCTATCTGACGCCGCTGTTTCTGGCGCGCGCGCGGGGCTTCAGCGCATGGGAAATTGGCCTGACGATCTTCTCGACCGGCCTGTTCCAAATATGCTCCATTCCAATCTATATCCTGCTGGCCCGCCGCGTCGATCTGCGCTGGCTGCTGATGTTCGGGCTCGCCCTGTTCGCTCTCAGTATGTGGAATTTCACGCCCATCACGCACGACTGGGGCTGGCGCGAACTGCTGCTGCCGCAGGCGCTGCGCGGTTTCGCGCAACAATTCGCCGTGGCGCCGACGGTAACGCTGACACTTGGCGGCCTGGCGCCGGAGCGGCTGAAACTCGCCTCCGGCCTGTTCAACCTGATGCGCAACCTCGGCGGCGCCATCGGCATCGCCGTGTGCGGCACGATCCTGAACGATCGCACCAACCTGCATTTCCTGCGCCTGGTGGAACGGCTGAATTCGGGCAACACGGGAATGGTTGATCTGCTGCATCGGGTAACGGCCGGCGAAGCGGCTTCGCGCGCGGGCGATGTGATGCACGGCCACCTCGCCGCATTGCACACGCTGTGGTCGCTGACGTTGCGCGAGGCCCAGACACAGAGTTTCGCCGATGCTTTCCTGGTGATCATGGTCTGCTTCGTGGCGACTACGTTGCTGGTGCCGGCCATGAAGAACGTGGTTCAGGTGCGGTTGCCCACAGTGGATGCACATTAGAGCGGGAAGAAGGCTAGGGGCTTTGCCCCTAGGACCCCACTGGGGCCGTAGGCCCCAGGCCCCAATTTTGTTGGTTCCGAAGCTGGCATCGACACCGCCGCACAGCGTTAACGCAGGTGGCGGCACGTCGTCGGGGGGCCAAGGGGGCAGAGCCCTTGGCCAGCGAAGCCAATTCACGAACTCCATCGCATTGCGGCGCTTCCTAGGTAGTTTCCGACTCTGCCGCGCTACTGGCGGCCCACTATGAATATTATCGCAAGCACGACGCGCATCGATCGCGCCGCTGCGGCCTGCATGTCAGGCGATCGAACCCAGGAGACGAGATGCCATACCTTTTGAGCAGGACGCCGACGCTTGCTACATTTGCCGCGCTCGTTGCGTTGGCCGGCTGCACCCAGCCGGCGCAGGCGCCATCACAGGTGGTGACGCAGTACAACCCGCCCGCAGCCGTCGTGCCGGGCCCGAATGTGACCCACTATCAAGTGGCTTTTGCCTCCAACAGCACTTCGATCGACGCTGCCGGCCAACAGGCCATCGCCACGGCCGGCGATGCGTTGCGCGGCAACGCGACGATGACGGCGACGGTTGTCGGCCGTGCCGACGCGCTCGGCAGCGATGCGCGCAACATGCGCCTGTCGAAGCAACGTGCGACCAAGGTCGCCAACGCGTTGCTGCAAACCGGCGATATCGCTGCCGCGCGGGTCGACGTCCGCTGGACCGGCAAGCGTCAGCAGGGCGACCAGGCGCCCGCCAGCACCTCTGATGCCGGCGATCGCGTAGTAGACATCACGATCCACCAATAAAATTGGGGGTCTGGGGCCTCAGGCCCCAGCTTGGTCCAGGGGCAGAGCCCCTGGCCTTCACTTCTTCTTCGGCTTCTCAACGACCGGCGCCACGCTTTTAGGCGGCGCCTCCAACAGATCCGTGAGCTTGGTCTGCAAAGTCGTGACCCGCGCATCCGCGATCTGATACGCCCACCCTTTAGTCCGCGCTGTAATATCGGCCGCCTCCTTGGCCGACGCCCCGGTGCCCGTTGCCGTGACTGTCGCCCAGGTCTGGCCGTTCTGCTTCGTGAACGTAAGATCGGCGTTCAGCCCGTCGAAAGTATCCACATGCGCCGTCCCGACCGCGCTGCCGGCGAGTTTGGCCGCGGGCTCAACATCGTCGAGCTCCAGCGTGTGGAAGCCGCTGGCGATATCGGTGCCCGGACTGTCGGATTTCAGCTTGCCGCCTTTCGGCACGTTCTGCACGTCGAGCTTGTCACCGACCTTGTTCCGGCTCAGTACGAGCGGCGCGCCACCCGCCGGCGTTAGCGTAATCTGCTTGATCTTGTCGGGATCGATGTCGATCACGCCATGTTCGATCCAGTCGAGCGTTTCGTCCGGCAGCGTAATCGCGGGTGCCGCCAGCCAGGTCTGCGAGGTGCCCGGAATCCGCGCATAGATACGTGCGACGCCGCCCGGGCCGGCATCTTCCTTGTGCTTGCCGAGCACGATGCGGCCAAGCGCCGTGCCGCTGGCATCCGACAGCGTCAGCAGCCGCGCTTCCGATCCCTTGCCGGGATCTCCGAGATCAAGGCGCGCGAACAATTTCGG
>JAATGE010000389.1 GCA_015654825.1 Rhodospirillales bacterium | reverse complement strand
GTCGTCACTGTCGCGGTCATTGTCGCCTCCGACTGCGGCCGCTTCATCCCCGTCGATGCGGCCGCCGCGGCGTCCCTGCTCGTCTGGTGGCTGGCACCGCGCCTGTTGCCGCGGTTGAACCGCGCCGGGCCCGCCCTGGCCGGGGCGCTCGCCGCCACCGCGGGCGTCGCCTGCGCCGCCGGCGTTGCCTACCTGCTGACGCAACGATAGATCATGCGGCTGCCAGGCGCGCTTCGTCCGTCCGGCAGCCGCATTGAGCGCCTGTCTGCCCGCTTCAATCTCAGCGCCATCTCCGTCGTCGAGGGCGTGCGCGCCGGCCTCGCTGCGTCAGTACCGATCGGCCTCGGTTTTTGGCTGAACCGGCCGGAATATTCGCTCGCCGCCCTCGGCGCCCTGCTGACCTGCATCTGCGACCCCGCCGGGCCGATGCGGCGGCGCCTGCCGCTGCTGCTGGCCTTCGTCGTTCTCGGCGGCGCGCTGCTCGGCGGTTTCGGGCTGCTTCGCGCCGCTGGCATCGGCGCCACGGTCGCCGCCGCCGCACCCGCGTTGTTCGCCTGCGCCTATCTGCGCGTGTGGGGACAGCCGGGGCAGGCGCTCGGGAATCTTCTGGCGGTGGTGCTGCTGCTCGGCACCGACAAGCCGCTCGATGTCGGCCAGGCAATCGCGGTCGGTGCGATTTTCGGCGTCGGCGGCGCCTGGGCGCTGATCCTGACCCTGGTTATATGGCGCATCCACCCATACGGCCCGGCGCGGCGAGCGGTCGCCGACGTATGGGCCGCTCTCGCCAGCCAGACCCGCATGCTGCAAACGCTCTGCGCCACCGACGCGGTACCCGAAGCCTGGGCCCGCGAGGCCCGCGTCGGCCGCGGTGCCGCGCGCGAGTGCATCGAAACCGCCCGCACCGTCGTCGTCGATACGCTGGAGGCGCGTGGCCCGGCCAATGGCCCGGCCACTCAGAACCTGCTGCGGCTCGAAGCCGCCGACCAGGTTTTTGCAGCCCTGATCGCGCTCTCCGACATGCTGGAACAGTCGGATCAGGCGGTGCGCGGAACGGCCGCGGACCTGTTGCGGCGGCTGCGCGCACTTCTGGTGGTGCTCGGGCGCGGCACCGAGCGCGACCGCCTGGAACGGATGCAGCGCTTCGACCGCACACTGACCGCGCTCGTCGCCGACCCGACGCTGGATCAATCGCTGCGACCGTTTGCCGCCCAGCTCGCGGATCGGCTCCGACTGGCGACGAAATACGTCGATCCCGCCCAATACTTGCCCGGCACCTCCCTGCCGGGCGACGCCGGCGTGCCGCTGCGCGAACGCCTCGCCGGGCCGCTGCGCGCCAACCTGACATGGCAAAGCGCCAGCCTGCGCCACGCCGCCCGCATCGCCGCGGTGGCAACGCCGGCGCTGGCCGCAACGCTGGTCTGGCACGGTGCCTACACCCACTGGGTCACCATCACGCTGGTGCTGGTCATGCAGCCGTTCTTCGCCATTACGCGGCAGCACACCCTGAGACGCGTCGCCGGCGCGCTGCTCGGCGGCGCGGTGGCGCTGCTGCTGTCGCTGCTGGTGCGCACGCGGGCGCACATGGCGGGATTCCTGCCCGTGCTAGGGGCACTGGCCCTGGCGGTGCGGCAGGTGAATTACAGCGTCTACATCGCCGTCTACACGCCGACAGTGATCCTGCTGGTCGAGAACACCCATCCCGACGATCGTTTCTGGCGCATCGCGCTGCTGCGCGCCGGCTACACGGTGCTCGGCGGGTTGCTGGCCATCGTGGCCAACACGCTGCTCTGGCCAAGCTGGGAGCCGGACCGCGTGCGCGCCGACCTGCAGGCCGCACTGGCCGCGCATGCCGCCTACGCCAGCGCCGTGCTGAACCCCAGCCCGGACCACGATCCGGAGAGCGCGCGCCGCGCCGCCGGCCTGTCGAGCAACAACCTGGAGGCCTCGCTGGCGCGCGCGATGCAGGAACCGCGGCGCGGTCAGCGCAACCGCTTCGAGGCGGTGCTGGTGGCGGACGCCGCGCTGCGGCGCGTCGGCGGGCGCCTGGTCGCGATCTCGTTGGCCGGCACCGCCGGTGGTCCGGTGGCGCGCTGGGTCGTCATGGCGCTGGCGGCTCTGGCCGCGCGCCGGCCGTTACCACCGCGGCCGGGGGAGGAAGGTGGCCCAATGCTGGACCGGTTGGCGCGCCAGGTGGATTTGTTGGATGAGGTTTTGGCGCGTGCCTCGTGAGGAAAAAGGCCAGGGCTCTGCCCTGGACCCGCTGGGGCCTGAGGCCCCAGACCCCCGATACTGGGGGGTGACGGCGAAGCCTGAGAAATCGCGTTGGTAAAGGCTTCGCCGGGGAGACGATGACAAGCCGCGCAGCGCTAAATGGGGTCTGGGGACTGGTCCCAGCGGGTCCAGGGCAGAGCCCTGGCCTTTTCTTAGCCTTCCTTGTTCCCTACACGATGCCGAGATGCGCATCCTGTTTCTCGGCGACATCGTGGGCCGCACCGGCCGCGATGCGGTCGCCGCCGCCTTGCCCGGCCTGCGTCAGTCGCTGTCGCTCGACCTAGTGATTGTCAACGCCGAAAACGCCAGCCACGGTTTTGGCCTCGCTCCCGCCATGGCGGACGTGCTGTTCGCCGCCGGTGCCGACGTCCTGACGCTCGGCAACCACGCGTGGGACCGCAAGGAACTGCTGGGCTACATCGAGACCCAGCCCCGGCTGATCCGGCCACTGAACTATCCCCAGGGCACCCCCGGCCACGGCGCCGTCGTCGTCGATCTGGCCGGTGGGCGCCGCGCGCTGGTGCTGCAGGTCATGGGGCGCCTGTTCATGGAGCTGAACGACGATCCGTTCCGGCTCACCGCCGAGCTGCTCGGCAAGCACCGGCTGGCCAGCAACGTCGATGCGATCGTCGCCGACATCCACGGCGAAGCCACGTCCGAAAAGATGGCCTACGCCCATTCGTTCGACGGCCGCGTCTCGCTGGTGGTCGGCACCCACACCCACGTGCCCACCGCCGATGCCCAGATCCTGCCCGGCGGCACCGCGTACCAGACCGACGCCGGCATGTGCGGCGATTACGACAGTGTCATCGGCATGGAGAAGGGCGCCGCCTCCGCCCGCTATTGGCGCCGCGTGCCGGGCGACCGGCTCGCACCGGCCGACGGCGAGGCGACCCTGTGCGGCGTTTATGTGGAAACGGACGACCGCACCGGCCTGGCGACCAGCGTCTCACCGCTGCGCACCGGCGGACGTCTGGCACCAATGTTTCCCGTGCCACTGGCCTGAGCGCGACATAAGGCTAGGGGTTTTGCCCCT